>NZ_JAFBGL010000008.1 GCF_016811075.1 Oceaniferula flava | reverse complement strand
ACATGCCATACAGCCTGACATGGTATACAACGCATGCCGGTCTGACACAGCGATGTGTTGGAATGCACCATAACTTGGAAACTCGCGCTGAATTCAGCCACAAATGCGCGAGAGTTAGGATGAATTCAGTCACAAATGCTCAATGGAGAGTTGAACATAACCGGGCCCTTTTGCCCGTTAATTGACCTTTAACCGAATAGATTAGCAGACCGGCGAGGCTTCTTGCTCACCGGGGAGCGGGATGATCGGACGAATGTTGGCTAGGTGGCGAAATCGAAAGAGTTCTTTTAGTGATTCTAACTACTGGGCTTCGTAAGCGTGCAGGTGACGATGCTTGCAGTAATTTCATATGGAGATGATTTTGTCGACTCATGCCATGGGTTTGGCTTGTCATGGACTTAGAGAAAATTAGTTTGGTTAGATCATGGCTAAATCAATGAGAGAGAAGTTCGTATTGCGCTGTTTGTGGGGTTCTAAGCATGCGTGTAGGCCGGTGAAACAGGTGGGGGCACTTGGCGCCAAAACACTGTTAGTTTGTACTGCATTGATCACCTTCGGAGCGGGGATCACCGAGGCGAAAACGCCGAACGTGATCATGATCATGAGTGACGATCAGGGGTGGGGAGATGTCGGGTTTAATGGCAACAAGGATGTCAAAACGCCCAATCTGGATGACATGGCAGCCTCAGGGGCGAAGTTCGATCGATTCTATGCTGCCTCACCACTTTGCTCTCCCACTCGTGGCAGTTGTTTGACTGGGCGATATCCTTTTCGTTTCGGTATTTTGGCTGCCCACACGGGAGGCATGCGGGTCGGGGAGGTCACGATCGCCGAAGCTCTCAAGAAGAAGGGGTATGCGACGGGGTTTTTTGGCAAGTGGCATATCGGGTGGGTGAAGCCCGAAGAGGTCAGTTCGCGTGGTTATTACTCGCCGCCATCGCACCACGGCTATGACGAATATTTTGCGACAACAAGTGCCGTTCCTACCTGGGACCCTGGTGTTACCCCGGAAGGTTGGACGAAATGGGGAGCGACCGAAGGTGAAGCGTGGAAAGGTGGTTTTCCCTATGTTCAAAATGGTAAGGAAGTGAAGGAAAACATTTCTGGCGACGATAGCAGGGTCATCATGGATCGCGTCATTCCATTTATTGAAGCAAATCAAGACGAAGCTTTTTTTGCCACGATCTGGTTCCATACACCGCATGAACCGGTGGTTGCAGGGGTGGCGTATAAGAAGATGTATAGCCAACACGGGAAGACCAAGCAGAATTATTACGGCTGTATCACCGCGATGGACGATCAGATTGGTCGCTTAAGAAAGCGCTTGAGGGAGTTGGGTTTGGAAAAAGACACCATCATCTTTTTCTGTAGCGACAATGGTCCGGCTGACACTATGACCAAGAAGGGCGTCGCATCCGCGGGTCCGTTCAAGGGGCACAAACATCAGATGTATGAGGGGGGCGTTTTGGTTCCCGCTTGTGTCGAATGGCCGGGAAAAATTCGCCCTAACAGCCAAACGTCGGTGCGTTGTGCAACGATCGATTTTTTTCCGACGATCGCCGAACTCGCAGGGTTCTCTTTTCCTTCCAAGGATAAGCGTCCGATTGATGGCATCGATCTGATGCCGGTGATCGAGGGGAAAGTGAAACAGCGCGAGAAGGATTTATTTTTCGGCTACCGTAGGTTGGTCAAGGGGATCGATGGGAAAAGCATCATTCACGGCGACTTCAAGCTGATGAAAGAGGCCAAAGCCAACGGCCGCGTCAGGCTGTATGACCTCAGCAAAGATCCTTACGAAAAGAATGACCTGGCGAAGAAAATGCCGGAAAAAGTCAAGGAGTTGGGAAAACGTTTGATTGAGATCGAGAAAAGCTGCCAGCTTAGTCGAGACGGAGCTGACTACAAATATTAACGCCCCAATTAGAGTGAAGCCTGGCCCCCATCACGTTACAGGCTTTGATTGAGTTGCTCGTGCCCAAGGAACTTTAGGCGAGGGACTTCCGTATCGCGTTCCCAACGCGCCTTTGACGCCATCAATAAGATCCGCTTGATTTCTAGCGAAGCCATTCTGCTTAAGTGGGGGATGAGTTTCTCGGGGATGTTGGCTCCGAAAAGGCAATGGCGACGAAAATGCGGAGATCCGTATCAGGAGCTATGGCAGTGGTCCTCGTCCGAAAATCCACGCCAGGGGGAAGCACCTCGCAGGCTTGTTTTTGGAAGATTCTTCGTATTGGGAAGTGAGTAGTCTCGAGATCACCAACACGGACGGCAGGGATAAGGATCAAGAGACGTTATTCGGTATCTAGGTTTTAGTGCATGGGGAGGAAAAAGTATACCGTCACGTCTATATCGGTGATTGTTACATCCACGATGTGAATGGAAAAGTCGCCGGAAAGCTCCGTGGCGGCATTCATGTGCACATCAAAAAGCTGAAAAAAAAAGTCGATTCGATGATCTCCGGATTACTAAGAACCGCATTGTCAATGTTGGTGGCGTGGGCATTGGCAATACCTCGTCGAGTTCTGTGGTGAAGTTCTTGAAGGGCGAAACCAAGACGGAGTATTTGTGGACCAATGTCTACGTGGCGGGGAACTACCTTGATCAAACGGGTCGGAATAGCATCATTGCTCGCTGCAGTAAGGATGCCATTTACGAAGACAATACGCTGGCCAACAGCAACCGATGCGACACCGGACACAGTATTTTTGTTTCAGCATCGACGTGATCAAAATTCAATACAACGAAGCCTAGGGCAATGTGGGCAAGGGCGGCAAAGACCGCGGCGGTTTCGGTGCCGATTACAACTGCGTGAACACCTTCATTCAGTATCATTACAGTCACGATAACATGTGGTTTTGCGGGATCATGAAAAAGCCCAACCGTAACGTCGTCATCCGCTACAACATCAGCCAGAACGGGAAAGAAGGACTCTACTTCTGCGGGTTCGATTCGTGCAAAGAGGCGGAAAATATTCACATTTACAATACCCCCCACTACACGCGGAAGGGATTGAAAGTCAGTGTGTTTCCCGAGGGGCGCACTCCGATCAATACATTGTTTGAAAACAATATTTCCAACTTCGAGGACGAAGCAAGCTGGGGGAAAGGCGGGCGCAAGGGGATCAATACGCGTTACAACAACAACCTTTACTACGGCATCGAGCCCCATCCGCCGGACAAAAACCCGATGGCGGAGAACCCGCGCTTTCGAAATCCTGGCAGGGCGGGCTCGGATATTGACCTGACGACCTTGAAAGAGCTTCGCGGTTACCGTGTCAGCTCGCGATCGCCCGTGCTGGGTGCCGGTGCGGTGATTGCCAACGATGGAGGAATGGATGTTTTCAGAACCAAATTAAGCGGAAAAAAGCCGATCGTAGGGGCGGTTGCTTACTAATCAGGTCGATTAACCGACTCACGGTCAGCGCTCTGTGGGTTCTGAGGCATGGATCGTGAGAGCTAGGGCAAATTAGACGAAAAAATCAGACAACTTTTCCAAGAATCGGCGTTTAATCTAGTAGGGAATAAGGTTAGATTTGCGCCACCCGAACATCAGGGTTCCCGCATTTGAGATAATTTTTACCACCAACTATGAAAACGACGACACAACGTATCCAATCCAACTCTCCACAACGCCTCCTTCCTTCAGGATTTACCCTGCTGGAAATGGTGATCGTGCTGGGCATCATCGCCATGATCATGGGCGGCGCTATTTTCACCATGAAACGTATTTCCGACAGTGGTGCGGTGACTGTGGTGGGGGGCGATTTTTCCTCCATCGAAAATGCCCTGCAATCGTATAAGACCAACGCCGGTCATTATCCTTCCGAGCAGCAAGGGCTGAATGCCTTGGTGGAAAAACCAACCAATGCACCACGTCCGAGACGTTGGATCCAGATCATGGACGAGGTTCCCAGTGACCCATGGAACAACGAGTATATCTACAAGTTCCCAGGCAGCAAAGATCGTTCACGTCCTGAGCTGATCAGCGTGGGCAAAGACGGTCTCGAGGGAACTGAAGACGACCTGTCCAACCAGGAATGATCCGGTTCCGTGGACATTCGAGGGGGAGTCACGCAGGTGGCTTCACCCTTTTGGAAATGGTGTTTGTGCTTGGCATGATTGCCGTGCTGGTGACGTGGCTGACCTTAAGTGTCACCACGGTCGAGACCGAAGAACAGCTTCGGCGCTCGGCCAGCGATATCGAGATCATGGCCAAAAGAGCGCGCAACATTGCGGTCCGGCAACAGCGACCTTACCAGCTGACAATCAGCGAGGAAAGTGTCTCATTCAAGCCGCTCCACAGCCAGAGCGACGAGGTCTATTTTGAAGATAGCATCGATGACGAGAGTCCACGCGAAGAATTTGAAGATGTGGTCGCCAGCGAAGAAACCGATGAAAACGTCAAGCTTGAGATCAAGCGATGGATGTCTGACGAATGGGTGGAAATTCAGGGAGATCGCACCGTGGTGCTGACTCTTGATCCGGTCGGTTTGGTCGAGCCGATCAGCGTTCGTTGCACGGTCGGAAAAAGTTGGCTGATGCAGGAGTTGAACCCACTCACCGCAGGAGTGCGCGATGAGGAAATGAGCATTGAAAAAGAATGAAGGTGCGTGGTTCAGTCTCGTTGCCCCCTTTGGGGAGATCCGCATGTCGCAGTGGCTATGTGCTACTCGAGATTGTGATCGCGATGGGATTGTTCGCGGCGGTTTCCGTTTCGCTGGTCAAGGCTCTCAGCATGACAAGCCGAACGGCCAGCAGCATTCAGGATGAAATGCGGATTCAACGGGTGCTGAAGAGTGCCATGATCGACGCGCTGAGTAATCCCACTTTGGAAGAGGGGGAAACCACAGTGGACCTCATGGACATCACCGGTGACGGCGCTGAGCAGTTGCCCTTTTTACGCGGTGACATCGAAACGGTGATCGAGCTGATGGAGATGGAAAACGAGGACGGTCAGCTCCTCCAAGATATGTATCGCATCCGGGTGACCTTTTACTGGTTTGCCGACGGGGAGTGGCAGCAGCAAACCGCCGAGACCTGGCGGTATGCAAATTTGTATATGCAATGATGATTGTTAGACGACAGAATGCGACGAGCAAGCGCTTGCAGCGTGGTGGTTTCACTTTGCTGGAAATCGTGATTGCGCTCGGGCTGATGGGGATGCTTGTGGGCATGATTTTCCGCGTGGCCCAGTCGTCGATGAAGCTCAGTCAATCGGTGGTGGAGACACAGAATGAGATGATGGAGCAAAATGCCTTTTTCAATTTGTTGAAGAACCACTTCGAACAAATTCCAGGCAATGCGGTGATCAATTTGGAAAGCTACGAGGCGAGGGACCGGACCTTGTTCACCCTGACCTTTCAAAATGTGCCGATGTCATTCAACTGGGGCGACGTGCCGATGACCGCTGAGGCGATCGAGCTGTCGACCGTTGAGCAGCGCGATGGTTTCATCGATGTCGTGCTTCGTTTTTACGATGTCAAAATCCTCGAGGACAGCACGTCCACAGGCGATGACGACGCCGAACCCTTTGCTGAAATCACCTTGATTGAAGACATGTGGATGTGTGATTGCGAGGTGGTCGACGGCAGCACGATGGAGGCCGATACTTTCTGGGACAACAGTGGTCAGCAGCCACTGCAAGTGAAGTTTTACTGTCGATTCACACCCACATCCGACATCGTGCAGCAAACATTCTGGGTGGTTCCGAAGGAAAATCCTGAAGTGATCATGCGCCAAATTATCCAGCAGAACCCTGCCGGTCCTGACCTTTCCAACGGCATCGATGTGGGTGGCGGCGACACTGGTGGCGGCGGCGGAGGCGGCCGTGGCGAAGGTGGCGGACGAGGTGAGGGAGGCGGCCGCGGTGAAGGCGGCGGCCGTGGTGACCGCGGAAATTAAGCAGCCTGATTCCAAACTCAAATTTTTATCATGGATATCCACACCCCACAGAATCACACACGTCCCACTCGTTGCTCGAGCGGGAGCGCCTTGGTGGCGGTGTTCTGGATCATGGCGGTATTAGCCTTGGCTGTTTTTGCCGCCGTGCGTGTGGTGTATTACGATTCAGATGTGGCGGCATCTCAGCTGAATGGCTTCGAGGCGCTGCAGGTGGCCGAGCGGGGGATTGCGGTGGCAGTCAACCCAGCGGTGGAAAAAGGGGATCCCATCCTCGACTGGTATGATGAAGAACAGGATATATCCTTTTCGGCCCGGATTACCTCTGAGGCTGCTCGTTTTAATATCAATGTGCTGTTGATGCGACAGGACAAGCAGCTGCTGACGGACATCTTCACTGATTGGGGAATGGACTTACAGGATGCGCAGGCATTGATTGATAACTTGACCGACTGGATTGACGAGGGGGACCTGGCCGAGCTGAATGGCGCCGAAGTCGACTGGTATGAAGACCAGGGCCGCCCCAATCACCCTTTTAACCGCCCCTTTTACAATCTCGATGAAATGCGTCTGGTGAAGGGAATGGACCAGCTGGAGTCATTGCAGCCGAACTGGCGGAACTGGTTCACCATTTGGAGCAATGGCAAACTTGATCTGAATGAAGCCCCGGCGGAGTTGATTTCCTCGGCGGTGGAAGTTTCCATTGATGATGCGGAGGATTTTGTCGATCACATCCTCGGTCCCGATCTCGAGCGCGACACCGAGGACGATCAGAAATTTCAAACTCTCGATGAGGCCCTGGTCATGCTCGGTGTATCCGAGTTCCAGCAACAAACGGTGAACCCGAGAGTTACCGTGAGCGATACCACGACACGCATCGTGAGCGACGGTCGTGCAGGCACCGTTAAGCGGCGAATCACCCTGATTATCCGCAGTCGGACTGCCCAGCCAGCCATCTTGGAGAGAAAAGAAGAAATATTACCGTAGATAAATAAAACTTTAGCCCGGAAGCGTTGTTTAACGGACGCGGGGCTTGCGAAGCAAAGACCAACCAACGACATTACTTTCCCTTGAGCAAAAAAACTGATAACACACTTCTGATACCCGGGCCTGATGGCTGGGAAATCTGGCAAGGCACGCGCGAGCAAGGTTTCCGGCAGACGCTGGCGGATGGACCGGCGGAAGCGGCGGAGCTGGAAAACATCCCCAAAGGTCGATTGATCATGGCATTCCCTGTGCGCCAGGCCTTGGCCGTGCCCTTCAAGGTGCAGACCGAGGACGAGGCCATGTTCGAGGACCTCGCTGCTATGCATTTGGAAAAAATCGGCGTGCGCCCGGATGTCGAGGCTGGCCGACTCACCGATGTCTTTAACGCAGGCCAGGAAGAGGGGCAAACGACCCTGCTCAATGTGGTGCTAGCCGCACCGGAGGAGGGGACCATGCCACCAAGCGCACCCGGCTTGTTCGATCTCTCACCCCGATTTTTCCCACTGCCTGCCAATGGGGTCACCCTGTGGCGCGAGTTGGGCCGATGGGTCTTTGCCATTTCTTCAAATGGGCACCTCACCTATTTTCAGTCGCTGGCCGGTAGTCAACTCGGTAATGATGCGGTCCGCGATATCCGTTTGGCTCTTTCACAATTAAGCTTGCAGGGTGTCACACTGCATACCGATCACGCTACCGTGTGGACCACCGGCAGTCCGGCCGACCCATCGGATCAAGCGGTTCGCGATCTGGGTAAGGCGCTGGGCGCGGAAATCTCTTCCGAGCCGAAACCACAACCGCTTCTGCCGGAAAAAATCAGCCAGCTAGTGCCCGCCGATGTGCGTGCTGAACAGCGACTGCAGGCAGAACGGCAAAAACGCAACCTAATCATCGGCGCCGTGGCGCTGGTCTACCTCGGCTTGGTTGGCTACTTCGCACTGCAATACATTGATCTCAATAAGCAGCTGAAAGCACAGCAAAAAGAACTCGCCCAAATCAACCTGATGCATGGCGATATCGGTCTGTTCTACCAAGATTGGGAAGATCTTTCCGCGATGGTGGACGATCGGCACTGGCCACTCAATGCGCTCATGCGTAGCTCTGAACTCATTCCACCGAATCAAATCAAGGACCTTCGCTTCAAGGTCTTCGAAGCCACTCCCGAGCGTGTTTATATCAGCGGGGAATCAACAGAAATCAAACAAGCCAGTGCCTTTGGCGAAAAACTGAAACGCAGTCTGGGCGAATACGACTGGAAAGCACCAAACATCGGTGCCGATGCCAAAACCAACCGCTGGAAGTTCACCTTCGAGGGGATTTTAGAAGGAAGTGAGATGGAACAATGAATGATCGCGAGAAAAAACTAATTTTCATCCTCTTCGGTGCGGCCTTCCTCATCGTCAACGTTTTCCTATTCACCTCCTTCACCACAGCGAGGCAGAAGAAGCAAATGGAGCTGATGAAGGGCGAAAAAGAACTGGCACTGAAAAACAAGCAACTTGACGAAGCTGGTGAACGCCAGAACGAGATCGACTGGCTTCTTGATCATGCTCCGCAGCCAGGCACCCATGCCTCTGTGCGTGCTGATCTGGTTACTTATGTGCAGCAGACCGCTCAACGCAACAATCTGACACTGAAAAAGCCACCCGTTCCGGTGCGCGAGGAACTTGAACCGACCGGTGCTTATCGCATCGCCCAAGTCCGCGTATTGGTGAACGCCCGCGATGCCGAGCTGTTGCGCTGGCTGACCGAACTGCAGAACCCGGACAAAAGCCGATCCGTCACGATGTTGCGTATTTCTCCCCAACGGGACGATGCCACAAGAGTCGATTGTGAGTTGGAGGTGACCCAGTGGTTTGCTCCCGCTACGGACGATGGGCTAGGTAATGATGTCACTCAGAATTAAAGCCTGTATTACACAAATTTTCCTGCCAGCCCCGTTATTATTTCGATAGACTCCCGTCGTTAATTGCCATTATCTAACTTTTTTCTCTATGCGTTTTCCCCCCATCCATATCTCCCGGGCGCTGATCGCCATCGTCCTTGTCACGGTGACTTCGGTGTCTGCGGATCCACCGAAAAAGCCGAGTTTGATGCGCTACTCCAAGTTGTGGACGAACTCTCCTTTTACCATCAAACCTACCATTGAGGCCACCAAAACTGAGTCGCCCCTGGAGCGCGATTGGATGCTGGGCAGCATTCGGCCTGGCAGCAACGGCTATTCCGTCACCTTGATCAATAAAAAGGATCGCAAAAATCGCGTGCGCCTCATCCCCGGTTTCAAAAATGCCGATTGGAAGATTGAGAAGGTGGAACAGGACGTAGCCAATAACGAGAACTCACGGGTGCAGATCCGCAAAGGTAGCCAGACAGCATGGATCACCTATGACCAAAACCTGATCAAAGTGCGTCCTGCCACAGTGGCAAAAACTTCTAAATCCAAGACGAGCACTGCGGGTAAATCTGGCACCGCGCAGCCACCTGTTTCCGGCCGCTCCAGTTCAAATAGCAGCTCCAATAACAAACCCCGCGTTCGCTCCGTGCCTCGTAATCGAGGTCGCTAAATCGCACGCCATCCTACACTCATCCTTTCTACACCACCGGTCACACCGTCCCAATCATTCCTATCATTATGAAATTTCTCTTATCAGCTGTCATGACTCTATCGACGAGTGCTTTGGTCCTGGCCCAAGCACCCGCACAACCAGATGCCCCAGCAGCACCAAGAAGAGGAGGCGCTCCTGCCCCTACGGCCACACCTGCGGCCACACCACCGATTCCAGCCCGTCGATCTGCTCCGGGTGCCGCCGCTCCCGCTGCTAACAAGAACGTGCAAGCCCTCGGGTTCAACAAAAAGGTCAACCCCAATGATCTTGCCGTCGCTGCCGGTGGCGTGATTGATGGTAGCAACTGGGATGATCAGGACGTGGCCGATGAATATACCAAATACACCGGTAAGCGCGTGCTGCTCAGCTCCGCCACCCAGAATCTGGAAATCCGCTTCTACCAGCGTGGACCGCTGACCAATAAGGAGGCAGCCGAGTTGTTAGACAAGGTGTTGAACATGGAAGGATTCGCCTTTGTGCCCAGTGGCGTCAACGAGGTGAAGCTCTTGCCTAAAGCGCAAGGCACCGGCCCGAACGCACCTGAGGACACCGAAATCATGATCGATGATCCTGCGGAAATCCCTCAAGGTGATGCCTACGTTTCGTATTTCATGAAGCTCAATTTCATCAAGCCGGAGGAGGCTGTGAGAACATTCACCCAGAGCATTCACGGTCTGGGGCCAGGCGCTAAAATCGCCCCCGTGCCGAATGCATCCGCGGTGATCGTCACCGGTAAGTCATCGTTCATCCGCAAGTTGATCAATCAGAAGCAATACATTGATGTGGCCGCCGGTAACGTTAGCACCACTTGGGTGAACATGGAGTATGCCGACGCCGAAGAGGTCGCCGCATCGCTCAATGAGATCATGAACTCCCAGCAGCAGCGGAAAACCACTGCGGGTGTGACTACCGGAAACCGGGGCAATGCCCAGACTCCGCCGACGCCAAGCCGCAATACCAACAACGCTGCTGCCGCAAACACCGGTGCCGCATCGTCTGGTGCCACCGCCGCCGGTGAAGACATCCCCGTGCAGATCGTGGCAAATGCCCGACTCAATAAGATTTTCATCATGGGCCGTCCGGTCGATATCGTGTTCGTTGAAAGCTTGGCTCGTGCCTTCGATGCTCCACCTAACCGGAACAACTTCATCAAACGCCGTCTGCGCTTCATGCTGGCTCGTGACTTCCTCGACGTTGCCGAAAATGCGCTCGCCTCGGTGGGTGGTGCGATCGGTGGTGGCTCTGCCCAACAAGGTGGTGCAGGCGGTGGTCAGCAAGCCAACAACCGTCAGACGCAAACGGGTAACACCGGCGGCCAGACTGGCTCCGGCACCAGCACGGATTCCGTGGAAGAGTTCGACGTCAGCGACGTGCCAGAATCACGTGTTGTCGGCAAGACTCTCTTAGTGGCTGATAACTTGGCCAACAGCATTCTGGTGCAAGGTCCGCCGGAAAGTATCCGCATCGTTTCAGAATTGATCGATAAACTCGATGGTCGTCCACAACAGGTGATGATCTCCACCGTCTTTGGCCAAGTTAGCCTCGGCACAGGCAAGGATGTGGGTGTTAGCTTTGGCGGTGTGGCCAATGGCGACGGCACCGGCGACGGCATTGCCGGGAACTCGGACAGTGGTATTGGCGACCTCTTTGGTCTCGATTCACTGACCTCGATCTCCGGGCTGAATACCGCCAGCGCCAACGGCCTGAACATTTACGGCAGTGTGAAGAACCTCACCGGCGTGATCAGAGCCCTGGAAACCCGCTCGGACTTCAAGGTGCTGTCTCGACCAACCGTTTACACCTCCAATAACCGCAGAGCGATTATTTCCTCGGGTCGCCGCATCGCCGTGCCGACCAATACCTTCACCAGTGGTGCCACCACCGGCACTACCCAGAGCACTAACATCGAATATCGCGACGTGCTGTTGCGCTTCGAAGTGGTGCCACTGATCAACTCCGATGACGAGGTGACCCTACGTATTTCTCTACTCAACGAAGATACCCAAGGGGTGCAAGTAATTGATGAAAATGAGATCCCAACCATCGTGACCGAATCGATCGCGACCACCGTGACGGTGAGAAACAATTCCACGGTCGTGCTCGGAGGTTTGGTGACCGAGACGGAAACCAACACCCGCACCGGCGTGCCAATCCTCAGTAGCATCCCTGGACTCGGACGTCTGTTCCGCCGCGATAATGACGAAATTGAACGTCGCGAGTTGCTGATCTTCATTCAGCCGAAAATAATCAATGGCGAGGCTTCGCAGCAGGACGCCCAGCACGATATGGAACAGCGTTACAGCAACTCTTCTTCGACCCGTAAGTTTGCCGATGGCGTGCTGCCGCAGAAACCAAGCACTGCTGAAGCGGTGAAGGATTCAAGCGCTAAGAGCAGCGTGCCGAGTGCTAGCACTCGTCCTGGTATTCGCTATCCTACTCGTCGTTAGAACACAGGAATGCGGAGCCTCAGTTCCGCGAACCTCCCAGCTATGCAGCGCACAGCAGTAATCAATGTCGTCGGCCTGACTCAGGGTCTCATTGGGGAACACACACCGGCCATCTCTGCCTTTGCTGGTACGATGCCGGTTCGTTCTTTCACTCCGGCTTTTCCTGCGGTCACTTGCACCGCACAGTCGGACTACCTCACAGGAAAAACTGCCAGTGGCCACGGCATCGTGGCCAACGGTTGGTATGATCGGGAGGCTGCGGAGGTCAAATTCTGGAAACAGAGCAATCACATCGTCCATGGCGAGAAAATCTGGGATTGCTTGCGCCGCGAGCTTCCGGGCTTCACCTGCGCCAAGATGTTCTGGTGGTATAACATGTATTCATCCGCCGATTGGTCGGTGACGCCGCGCCCGATGTATCCGGCCGACGGACGCAAGGTCTTCGATGTCCACACTCAGCCGATGGAGATGCGTGAGGCGCTGAAAAGTGACCTTGGTGACTTTCCATTCCCGGCATTCTGGGGGCCCGCCGCTGGCATCAAGTCGTCACAGTGGATCGCCGAGTCGACGAAATGGATCGAGACCAAACAGCAACCGACGTTGAACCTCGTCTATCTGCCACATCTCGATTACTGTCTGCAACAATACGGCCCCGGCGCACCCGAGGTGATCCCTGAGCTGCAAGCCATCGATGCCGTGGTCGGTGATCTGATCGATTTCTATCAACAACGCGACATCGAAGTCGTGCTGCTCTCTGAGTATGGGATCTCCAAGGTCGATCGCGCCATCCACCTCAACCGCGAGTTCCGCAAGCGCGGATGGATTCAGGTGAAGAACGAGCTGGGGCTGGAAACGCTCGATTGCGGGGGCTGCCGGGCCTTTGCCGTGGCGGATCACCAAGTGGCTCACATTTACGTCAACGACCCTTCGATCCGCGAGGAAGTGCGCACTTTGGTGGAGCAGACCGAGGGCGTCGAGGAGGTTCGGGTGGCATCCGAGTCGTGGGCCGATGGCGTGGCCACCGAGAGAGCGGGGGACTTCATCGCTGTCTCTGAAGCCAATGCCTGGTTCACATACTACTACTGGGAAGATGATGCCGTGGCCCCGGATTTTGCCCGTTGTATCGATATCCACCGCAAGCCGGGTTATGATCCGGTGGAGCTGTTCATCGATCCCAAGATCCCGCTGCCCAAGGTCAAGATTGCTGGCTTTTTGCTGAAGAAAAAGTTGGGTCTACGAGCGCTACTGGATGTTATCCCTCTGGACGCCAGTCTGGTCAAAGGCTCACACGGTCGAGACCGGGTGCCGGAATCCGAGCAGCCGATTTTTATCGGAAAAGGAGCTGAATCGGTCACTTCATCAGAGGCGGTCTTCGAGGCCATTTGCCAGATTGTAAAAAAAGAACGGCCCTGATCACGTTCATCTCGGCGATGTGAATCGGCCCAAGTTCACGCGATGTAGAAGTGTTTTTACCGTGCTGAAGCCTGTGACCCGCTGACACCTAAGTGCTTAGCTTTGGTCAGGTTGATCACGGTCATTAGCCGCCGGCTATGACTGGTTCAGTAGCGGTCCAGCAATGGCTCTATCCAGCTGTAGAAAAGAGCTTGCGGTGAGAGAATCAGAGAATAGGGTTGCTATTTGGCTTTGATTTTTTCATGCTCTCCACATGCATCCAGACGTAGCGAAGCTTGTCGAGGCGGGACGAATCCCGCAAGCCGTCGGGGAACGATTATCAGAAATCGCCCCTGGAAAATTTTGCTCCCATAAAACATGGGGCGCAGGAAAAGTTGAAAGTTGGGACCTGTCATCAGGCAAGGTCGTCATCGATTTTGAAAAGCAGTCGTCTCAGGAAATGGCACTGCAATTTGCCATCCAGAAGACCGAACCCCTCGAAGAGGATCACTTCAGCGCCCGCAAGCTCGATAATATCGGGGAGTTGCGCGCCATGGTGGATAATGACCCTGTCGAGCTGGTGAAACGCACCCTTGAAAGTCACGACGGCAGCATGATGCTGGATCAACTCGACCGCGAACTTTGCGGTAGCGTGGTTCCTGAAGAAGGCTACAAAAAGTGGTGGGAAAAAGCCAAGAAGGCACTCCGCGAAAGCCACATCTTCTCCGTCCCCAGCAAACGCACCGATCCTCTGGTTCTGCGCGGCGACTCGCTCAGCCCAGCCGACACTCTCTTGGTCGAGTTCACCGAAACGCGTGACCCCAAGGTGAAGATCAAAGCACTCGAGAACATCCGCAAGAACCTCGCCGTCTTCGAAGAAGGCGGCACAGAGCTCACCGGACTGATCGACTCTCTGAACAAGTTTTGCCAATCCGGCCGCAAGCTGCACCTCAGCACCGTGTTGGAGTTCCTCGTTGCCCGTGACGAAATCGTCCAGCACTTCGATTCTCTGGAGTTGGCCGACAGCGATCTCCGCTTGGCCAATGTATTGACTACCGAGCACGACCGTCTGGTGGGAAGTTTGAAAGGACGTTCCGCTGCCACTCAACGCAAGATTTTCGAAAGCTTCCCTGAAGCCTTCGGTGACGTCTGGCAGGAAGAAATGCTCAAGGTGTTCGATGAAGTGGGCTCCCGTGGGGTGACCGAAATCGCCCGCTACATGTTGGAAAATGGTCAGGACGAGATCTTCAGTGATCACCTGGCGAAATCCATCGCTAACCGTAGCCTCGGACCTGACGCTTTGATCTGGATCTGCCGCGAGCGTGAAAAGTCCGCTGCCCAGGTGTTCACTTTCGAAACTGGAAACTCAATTCTCAACCTGCTCGACCGCGACCACGTCGCCGATGGTCCAAGTAAGAGTGTGCGTCTGCGCACCATGCTGATGAGCGATAAAACACTGATCGCCGATATTCTGGCTGATGCTGATGAAGCGGAAGCCCGCCAGTTCGGTCGGAAGCTCTATCAGAGCCCCGTGTTTACCGACCTCGACCGCAAGTCGCTCATGGCTCGCGTGATCAAAGCCCGCCCAGAGACCCAAGATCTTGTCACCGGTGAGTTTGAGAAGAAAATTGAAGGCGTAACTTCCTCACGCGAGAGCATCGAGCGCCGCAAGAAGGAACTCGATGAAATCGTCAAAGTCCGTATCCCTGAAAACACCAAGGAGATCTCCGTTGCCCGTTCATACGGTGACCTTCGTGAGAACTTCGAATACAAGGCTGCGAAGGACATGCAGGCGGTGCTCATGCGCCGTAAGGCCCAGATGGAAAAAGAGCTGCGCCACGTGCAAGCCACCGACTTCAAAAATGTCGATACCTCGGAAGTCAACATTGGCACCATCGTCAACATGGAAGACGACGCCGGCAATCCGGTTAAATACACCATCCTCGGCGCTTGGGACTCCATCGCGGAAGAGAACATCGTTTCCTACCTGTCCGATGTCGGCATGACGCTGATCGGGGCGAAACCTGGCGACGTTCTGGACGTGCGCGATCTCGAGACCGAGAAAAACCGCAAGCTGACAGTGGTCAGCATTGAAGCCTACAACAAAGGGTAACACCTTAACCGGGAAACCCACTCGGACAGCGCAGCTCGGCATATCTTAGTGTGCCGACTGCCGTCCAAGCCATCATCAAAACTCATCAACTAACAATCCATATGTCAGATACTAGTATTAAAAGCATCATCGGCCGCGAGATCATTGATTCCCGCGGTAATCCCACCGTTGAAGTAGACGTCACCCTCGAGGGTGGTGCCTTCGGCCGCGCAGCCGTGCCATCCGGCGCCTCCACTGGCGAGCACGAAGCCTGCGAACTTCGCGACGAAGATCCAAAGCGCTACCTTGGAAAAGGTGTGCTCAAAGCTGTTGCCAACGTCAACGAGCAGATCGCTCCGGCTCTCATCGGCCAGGATGCCACTCAACAGACAGTCATCGATCGCACCATGATCGATCTCGATGGCACCCCTAACAAGCGCAACCTCGGAGCTAATGCCATCCTCGGCGTTTCCCTCGCATGTGCCCGCGCTTCCGCAGCTGCAGCTGGTCTGCCACTTTACAAATACCTCGGCGGCCCTAACTCCAAGGTGCTTCCTGTGCCGATGATGAACATCATCAATGGTGGCTCTCACTCCGATGCTCCAATCGCATTCCAGGAGTTCATGATCCGTCCTGTTGGCGCACCAAGCTTCAAAGAAGCCATCCGCATGGGTGCCGAGGTCTTCCACAATCTGAAGAAAGTCCTTCACGATCGTGGTCTCAGCACGGCAGTTGGTGACGAAGGTGGATTTGCTCCTACTTTCGAAGGCACCGAAGATGCCCTCGACACCATCGGCTTGGCCGTTGAGAAAGCGGGTTACAAAGTGGGTGAGGACATCACCTACGCGCTCGACTGTGCTTCCTCCGAGTTCTTCGAAGACGGTGTTTACAACTACGCCAAGTTCGAAGGCGAAGGTGGTGCCAAGCGCAACTCCGAAGAGCAAGCTGCCTACCTCGCCGAACTCTGCGAGAAATACCCGATCGACTCCATTGAAGATGGCTGTGATGAAAACGATTGGGATGGCTGGAAAGTCCTCACCGACAAGGTGGGCGACACCGTTCAGCTCGTCGGCGACGATCTCTTTGTCACCAACGTGGATTTCCTGCAAAAAGGAATCGATCTCGGTGTGGCCAACTCTATCCTGATCAAGGTGAACCAAATCGGCACCCTGACCGAAACTCTCGACGCGATCGAGCTGGGTAAAGTGAACGGCTACAACTCCGTGATCTCCCACCGTTCCGGCGAGACCGAGGACAGCACCATCGCCCACATCGCTGTGGCAACTAATGCTGGCCAGATCAAGACCGGTTCCATGAGCCGCTCCGATCGTATTGCCAAATACAACCAGCTGCTTCGCATCGAGGAAGTCCTCGGTGAGCAAGCTGTCTACGGTGGCTAAGCCGTTACGGCCTACATCATTTACCAGCCTCCGCCCACACCTGGGCGGAGGCTTTTTTTATGTGACGGACTGTCGAGAGGTGCGTTTTCGATACTCAGCTTGCAGCCTTTTCAGGATCCAACTCAACAGGAGGGAAACGCAGAAGGTGAAGAGGCAAAACAGAGCCAGAAAAGCCAGGTGGATGAGCGGGTGGTCGTAATGATTGGTGATCTTGACCAAGGGCTGCCGCAGATAACCATTGGTTAGAAATAGCATGAGTGACAACTGACCGGTGAGGGCGAGGGCTCGACCAAGCCACGACCCTTCGTCGATGCTCGTGAGCAAATTTCTGAAAATCACGAGGGTCAAAATGGTGACGGCGATAAATGTGAGCGGCCAAAGCCATGCGACAAAGTTCCCTAACACAACCACGGCAAGACAACTGAGGCTAAGCCACGCCGGTATGATTTTGGGCGGTTGATAGGCAAACATCATGCCTAAGGCCAACACATCAAGGTGCCCCAGAACCGTGTGATTAATGTTGATTCCCAGATGGTGTTCCATGCTTTTGGCCAGGGTGTATTCAAGCACTAGACTCAAGGTGATCAAGCAGATGGGAGCTTTGCGTGGAGCTTTCCGCACGAGTCGGATTAGCGGCGGTGTGATCAGATAGCTTTGAAGAATGAGGGAAATAAACCACCAAGGGCCGATGGGGAGGTAGACATTGTCTGCGACAAAGGTAGAGAGCCCCGTGGTCTGACCCAGTAAATGCAGGCCGTGAGTTTGAAACACGGTGGCAGGACCTAACTGGATCGATTCGTAAATGAGGTATCCAGCCGCAGCGATCAGAATGGATGGATACAGCGCCAGAAGCCGTTGTTTGCAGAAACCGAAATACCGAGGAATGTGGTCACTGTATTTTCTGCACAGTCCATAGCTACTGAGAAAAACGAATATCTGCACACCGTAGTGAAAGAAGAAACTCGCGATCAAGCGAACGGCATCCTCTGGCGAGTTGGATAGACCACTTAGAAAATCTTCGCCCCTTGAGGCGTGGAAGTTGAATTCATTTTCCCCCGGGTTGCCATCCAGCCAATGGAGGAAATTGTGCGCTAAGATGGCCAGTATGCCAAAAGCTCTGAGCAAGCTGCTTTCGGCAACTGAAATAGGGGACCAGCGGAGTGAGAACATTGAGAGTGATCAGGCTTTGCTTTTTTTCACGATATCCCACGGACCTGGATGAACATGTTGGCACTCGGCTGAGAACAAGGTCGTCATTCTGCCAGCTGCTGGAGAGTTTGGGTGGTGTCTGAAAGCTAAGTTGTTAGGGTGGCTGGGTGCTGCGGATTTCCGGCGCATTCATGGTGAAAACTTTGAAAGCGACAGATGCTTTTTATTCTACGGCGATGCGGTGGGATGTCGATGGGATTAGTCATCGGCTAGCTGACACCTACCCCAATTTTTGTTGGCTGAGCTGGATTTTCGACGGTGGCTGAGCGGAAACATGGTCTTGATCTGCTGATGTATTTTGAACACAGTGAGCCAGTTCCTTTCCCTATGTCGGCAACGCTTCGCTACAACCAACTGGCTCCGATTTATGACTGGGGCATTGCGCAGGATTATTTCTATCGCGAAGCACGGCATCTGGCGATTGACGGATTGCATCTGACCCCCGGCACGCGTGTCATGGTCTTATTCTGTGGCACGGGACTCGACTTTGCCCCGATCAAAGAACGCATCGGCGAGACGGGCGTGATCTATGCCGTGGATGGCTCGGCCGGAATGTTGAAGCGTGCACGCAAGAGAGGTGGGGAATTGGCCTTCTCCGACGATCAAATCCAATTTGTGCAGGCGAATTTCTCCAACCCCATGGATGTTCAAAAACTGTGCAGCCTGATCCACTCAATTCGACCAGACGGGCTGTTGATTTCCATGGGATTGAACTGCATGTCTCAGTGGCAGGGTTTTCTCGTGAAATTATTCCAAGCGCTCAAGCCAGGCACCAGAGTTTCCATGTTCGATCTTTACGCCGAGCAGCTCAACTTTAGAGCATGGCTGTTGAATTGTGTAGGAGCAGGAGACTGCCGCCGCAAAACATGGCAGGCTTTTGCTAAGGGCAGTGACGATGTCTCCCTGAAGATGTTGCCTGCCGACTCTCTGTTAGGTGTTTCGCTGTTTTCCACTAGCGGAACTATACCTGCTGACGTTTCAAAATAGCGGCTTTGAGGGGGTCGGAGGCGGTGAGATGGGCGATGCCGATCGCTAAGGCATCGGCCGCATCGTGTGGTGGCGTTTCTGCCAGGCCTAACAGGGCGCGGATCATGAAGGCGACCTGTTGTTTATCGGCCGAACCGTTACCGGTGACGACTTGTTTGACCTTGCGCGGTGCGTATTCGTAAATCTTCAGACCGGTCTCGGCTGCGGCAATCAAGGTAGCGGCGCGCGCGGCGCCCATGGTGATGGCCGTTTTGTGAGACTGGACGTAGATGATGCCTTCCACGGCAGTCTCATCCGGTTGCCACTTTGTGATCAGATTGGCAATGCCGCCGTGAATCGCAGCGAGGGCGGCAGATTGCGGAACTTTAGCGGGGATTTGAATCACGCCGAAGTCCAGCACCTGCTGCTTCTGGTGATCGCCCTCTAACACTGCATAGCCGGTGTTCCGGATAGCAGGGTCGATGGCGATGACTCTCATTTCCTCAGTGAGTGGAACCTAGCGGAGGTGTAAAACCTCTTGGGGGGAGTTGGTGAAGAGCTTGGAAAGCCCGTCCATGTTACCGTCTGCGGCGGCGTGGTGCCGGGCGACGTTTTTTGCGCACTGGCTTCGCCGGGGAATCGTCTAACAATGCAGTGTAAACGTAGTCGAAGTTTTCCAGCTTACGGCGTTCGATTTTCTTATCGATGAAGTTCTCCACGGATGCGGCGAAGTCGAGTTCGTCGGCGGTGAGGATGGTGAAGGCGTCGCCTTCGGCTTCGGCACGACCTGTCCGGCCGATGCGGTGCACGTAGTCCTCCGAGTTTTCCGGCACGCGGTAGTTGATGACGTGGGTGACGGTGGAAATATCGATGCCGCGGGCCGCGACGTCGGTGGCGACGAGAATGTTATAGGTGCCGTCTTTGAAACCGGCGAGAGCCTTGAGGCGATCCGATTGTTTGACGTCCGAGTGCATGGCGACCACTTCTTTGTGGCCTGTGCCTTTGATCATCCCGGTAACGGTGTCTGCCTCCTTGCGGGTGCGAGTGAAGATCATTACGGATTGGAAATCGGTGCGTTCTAACAATGCCAGCAGAAGTTCATCACGCTGATCCATCGAGACCGGGTAGAAGGCGTGGTTCACGGTGTCCGGCACGGAGGTGCGGGCGATTTCCACTGACTCAGGCTCGTGCAGGCACCATTGGGCAAAGCCTTGGATGGCCGGGGGCATGGTGGCGGAGAAGAAGAGCGTCTGGCGTGAGCTGTCCTCGGTATTCCATGGGCAGAGGCTGACAATTTTCCGAACGATTGGCAGGAATCCCATGTCGAGCATGCGGTCGACTTCATCGAGGATCAGGATTTTCACTTCACCGAAACGCATGGTGGCGCGGTAGAAGTGATCGACCAGTCGGCCGGGAGTGGCAACAACGATGTCCGCCTGGGCCATCTGCTCGTCCTGTTTGCCGTAGCCCATGCCGCCGTAGAGGAGGGCGACTTTGCAGCCGGTGTGTTTGCCGTAGTGCTCGAACTGTTCGGCGACCTGGTGGGCGAGTTCACGAGTAGGTTCGAGAACCAGGATCTGAGGTTTGCCGATGGGTTTGATTTGGGAAAGAGATGGCAGCGCGAAGGCGGCGGTCTTGCCGGTTCCGGTCTGAGATGCACCAATGACATCCTTGCCCTTGAGGATCAGGGGGATGGCTTGGGCTTGAATAGGGGTGGGGTTCTCGTAGCCAGATTCAGTGATGGCGGTGAGAACGGCTTCGGAGAGTCCGAGATCGGAAAAAGACATGCAGCGGAATTAGTTGTAAATCCCCGTAGTGTAAAGGTTAATGCGGGGATTCACTGTGCTTAATTGGGGATGGCAGGCGCCTTGATTAGCAGGCAGCCTTCAAGGAGTGGTTGGAGGATTTGCAAATGAATATCGTTTTCCTCCTCCAGAGCCTTGCCGAAACGCTCTTCCGCCTGACGCAGGGCGTAGTCGAGATCGGAGCGCAAAATGGCATTCGATGAGCCGTGCACGATGGCGGTGAGGATGCAGTGTTGTCCGCGGCGGATCATCAGATGGCGATTTTCTTCCCACTTAATGCAGCTCTCGCCATCGCCGGGGGCCTGGCTGCCGCTGCACTTGGAGGCGATCTTTTTCACGGTTGATTGCACCTTGCCGGCATGGGAATGTCTCGCCGGATCGTTGCTCGCGTAGGAAACCATCGAGCGGGTGTGGCGGCGGAGCAGGAAGACCTCTTCCACTTGGTAACGTTTGGTCTGATCGAAGATGATGTCCTCGTAACTTCGGCTGCTGAAGAGGGCTCGCATTTTCCACGCCAGTTTATCCCAGCCTGCGACATTCTCGAAGGGGCTGGAATCTTCCATTTGCTCGGCGATCGCACGGCGCACGGTGCTTCGAAGCATGGGCTCCAGGTAGGTGTGGATCCCGTGGCTCGGGGTGTAGAGGAATTTGTCGACGCTGTGATCGATGATCGGGCGCAGGGCTTCCGTGAGATCGGCATCGGTATAAGCGGGGCGATCTGATACCGTTCCTTGGGCTGCAGGTTTCTCGGGTTGAGCTACTGGTTCTGCCGCAGGAATTGGAGGAGCTGAAGGATTATTTTCTGGATCCGTGCGCTGAGTGGCGGTGATTTCCTCTATGCGATTGCTGGGTTGTTCAGCCTGAGAGATTGGAGGTGCTTGTTCTTCCTCGGTTGGAATCTGTGGCACTGGAGCGGTAGCTTGGGGGCGAGGCTGCTTGTCTGATGCCGCTTCTGGTGTTGGCATGCTGAGAATATTTTCCGCAGGCTCTGGAGAACTTGCTTGGGGGGATTCCGGAGTGGCATCCACGGGTGGGAAAAGTTGATCGCGGACCAATGGGATAGAAACATTCGGTGTGCTGCTGCTGGGCATGGCGGCGAGTTTCGATTTCTGACGAGGCGGTGGCGTCTGGCCCTTTGCCGATGTCTCCGCACTAGGCAGTTCCATGGAAGGTAATTTCGTGCGTGTCGGTCGCGTTTTTCCCTCGGCCGACGGTGCTTGCTTGGGGATTGGGCTGGTTCCGAGTGATTCCTTGATGGTTGCAGCGGCCTTAGCTTGTTCAGGGCGTTTCTCCCGAGTAATATTCTCGGCTTTGTCTGGGTAGACCGATGCCAAGAGCTCATCCAGTCCGTCCATGCTGAACACTTTCTGACTGGCTAACGAGGCAAGTTCCGGTAGTTCGGCCGGCTTCGAGCTTGATGCCTTAGCGCTCGGTTGTGGCTCGGCTGGGAGCGACGGCAGTTCCGGTTTTTCGGCGAATGGCAGCACGGCGTCTTCGTGACTGATCCATTCCTGCAGCTGCTTAGCCGGATCTGGCTGACTGGCGGACGGGGCTGGCGCATCATCGGATGCGTTGGGGATGGGCGTGATGGACTCGAATGACACGGGGAGGGATGCCGAAGCAGAAAGGGGTGGGTGGGAAAAGTGGGCGGGCTACGATACTTTCAGGGCCACTAGGTGGTGTAATCATCGGTGGGCATGGCGAAGACATCGAGGCTGCTGAGGTTGGGTTTGTCCTCGGACGTCGGGGCGGTGCTGCTGCCCAGAGAGCTGCCAATTGTCCCTCCCATACCTGGAGTAGATTCACTTTTCGCTGGGGGGCGACTTGGTGGCACGGCGTCGCCCATGGCCGCGCTGGCAATCCGTGCTAAACGGGTGGTGAGTTCGTCGCGATCGAGCTTTTCTTCCGAGAGCGCGGACAGCTGACCGTCCATGCGGTTTTTCCACTGTTGGATTTCGCGGTGCATGTGCTCCATGATCTGGCGTGAGTGGGCATCGATGCGGGCCGCCATTTCCGAACTCAAGCTTTCTATCTGCTTGGAGATGTCTTGGTTGTGGGAGCTTTCGAAGCTGAGAAACTCCTTGGACGACTGCTCCATGCGCTGGGTGGAATTGTCGATTTTTTTCGCCAAATCGCGAATTTGCTCACTGCGAGTGCTGGCCTCGCGTAGCAGTTGCTCGCGGATATGTCCGGTAATGGATTGGATATTTTTCTGGGAGGCGGTGACGTTTTCCTCCGTCTTTCGGATCTTCTCGGCAAGTTCCCGCGTGTTGTTGTTCGATTGCTTGGTGACCTGTGCCTCGAGGTCTTCAATGCGTTTATTCAAGACCTCGATGTCGCGGCCGACGAGGATTTCGCGGATCCTCTCGACCTGCTCGGCCGGGTTAATTTGATCGCCTGAATGCATAGTTTTGAGTGGTATAAGGGTGGGGATAGGGAAGCGTGGGTTGCTGTCGGGGAGAACAGACTACATTTTCATAAATTACAAATAAAATAGTTTATTCATGTTTTTATTGAAATGTTAAGTAGCAGAATACTCTGCTTTGAGGGTTTTTGTAAATGGCTTTTCATCTGCTTCGTATTTCCTGATTATCGGAAAAATGTAAGCTTGGTGCAGAACTGGAGGTATTTGCTGATGGAAGGTTGGAAAACCTATGGTATAGAATAATCACAATGGCAGACAAAGCAGAGGAAGTGGCAGACAAGGATGCAAAAAACCTGGAGGCGGCCTACGCGCACACCAGGAAGAGCTTGATTGCCAGATTGGATAATTGGGAGGACCAGCGCACCTGGGACGAATTTTACAAAACTTACTGGAAGCTGATTTATGCAGTGGGCTTGAAGGCTGGGCTGCGGTCGGACGAAGCGTTTGACGTTGTCCAAGAGACCATTCTCTCGATTGCCAAGCAAAGTAAGAAGAACATGTATGATCCGGAGAAGGGGTCGTTCAAATCTTGGCTGATGAACATGACGCGCTGGCGGATCAACGATCAGTTCCGCAAACGCAAAAAAGACACTGCGATGAGTGTCAGCGAGTGGGATGATGACGGTCGCAAGACTTCGATCATCGATCAACTGGAGGATCCTCAAAGTGGCACGCTCGAGCGGCTCTGGGATGTGGAGTGGAAGAAAAACCTCGCCGATGCGGCACTGGCCAAGGTGAAGGCCCAGGTTTCTCCGAAGCAGTATCAGATTTTTGATTGCTACGTGATTCGCGAGTGGGACGCCGGTAAGGTGCAAGACCATCTCGGTGTTAGCATGTCGCAGGTTTATTTAGCGAAGCATCGAGTCGGTAAAATCCTTAAAAAGGAACTGGCGAAGTTGAACGAAGATGCGGGGTAGAGTGAGTCCAGAGCCGGTGATCCCGGATCACGAGGTGCTGCGCAAGATTGGCGGTGGCTCCTACGGCGAGGTGTGGCTGGCGCGAGGCGTCACCGGGGCGATGCGTGCCGTCAAGGTGGTCCGGCGAGAGGACTTCGAGGACGAACGCGGATTCGAGCGCGAGTTCGAGGGGATCCTCAAATATGAACCCATGTCGCGCGATCACGCCGGCCTGGTGAACATCCTGCATGTTGGTCGTAGCAATCAGGAAGGGGGCTTTTATTACTATGTGATGGAGCTGGGCGATGATATTCGCACCGGCAGTGACATCAATGCCGTCGAGTATTCGCCGCGCAATTTGCGCACGGATATGAAAAAGGCGGACGGAAAACCGCTCGACCCTGACTTTGTCATCGAAGTCGGTCTTTCCCTGGCCGAAGCCCTGCAGCATTTGCATGAAAAGGGGCTGGCTCACCGAGACATCAAGCCATCGAATATCATCTTTGTGGATGGCAAGGCGAAGCTGGCCGATATCGGTCTGGTCGCCGCACGTGGGCAAAGGACCTTTGTCGGCACCGAGGGCTTTGTGCCTCCGGAAGGACCTGGGTCTGCGCAGGCGGATGTCTACGGTCTGGGCAAGGTGATGTATGAAATGGCCACCGGCAAGGACCGGCTCCAGTTTCCTGAACTTCCGGACGAACTTCCGGAATCGGCCAATCGCAAACGCTGGCTGACGCTGAATCAAATTATCTGCGATATCTGTGAACCCCGAGTCTCAAAGCGCACGATTAAGACCGCAGCCGCACTGGCGCTTTCATTGCGTCGACTTCAGAGGGGGAAACGCGTGCGACGGCGGCGAAGCGGCGTCATGTTCACCGTCATCCCAGCTCTTGCCTGTCTGGCTTTACTCGCATGGATTTTCCGAGCTCAGCTGCCGTGGCTGAATCCGGTGCCTGATGTTGTGGTTGAAGACCCGGTTGAGAAGAAGATCGAATACGGATTTGTCAAAGTCATCAGCGATCCGGAAGGCGCTGAGGTCTACGATAGCGAGGGCAACTTTCTCGATATCACCCCGCTGAAGAACATCCGCATGGTGGCTGGCCAGCGCTATGAGTTTGAATTCCGTCTTGAAGGTTATCGGACCGAGCGGAAAGAAGGCACCGTGGAGGCTGGAGAGACAAAAATCGTCGAGCACGTGATGTCAATTTACTCCCCTCCGGTGGAGGGCCAGGAGTGGGTGGACAATATGGGTATCCACTACCAGCCGATGGACGGATACCACATCAGCACGGGATTTGTTAGGGCTTATCAATGGCGTCGTTTCGAACAGGATACCAAAAAAAAATACCGCTCTCAGACAATCGAACACAGCGAGAGCGGTGTGAAGCGCCGGGTGGTGGTGGTCAAACCTGAGGCTGCCGAAGCCTACTGCCGTTGGCAGAGCGAAAAAGCCTCGACCGAAGGCTATCTCAACGAGGTGCAATACATCTCGCCCTTAGTGAGTAAAAGCTTCAGCTCCCCGGCGATGACGGAGAAGTTGAAAAACGAAGGGCTTCGTCCGTTCCAATGTCTGGTGAAAAATATCCCCTTTGCCCACCTGGAAATCCACACCGAACCGGAGGGCGCGATTCTACAGATCGACGGAGAATACCGAGGTATCACCCCGCGTTCGCGCGTTCGTGTGAAACCCGGACCTCTCGAGTTAAATTTAAGTCTAGAGGGCTACCGCAGGGTGACCAAGAAAATGAACTTGAAGGAAGGTGGCAACCAAAAGGTGGTGGTCAATATGCAGCGCAATAACAGCATCGTCTTCGGCCATGAGTGGACTAACAGTCTGGGAATGAAATTTGTGCCTGTCGGTGAAGATTTACTGGTGTCGATCTGGGAAACCCGGATCGCCGATTACCAAATCTATTTGAACGAAACCAAAGCCAAGCGTCCTCCGGCAGCAGGTTTCCAGCAAGGGCCGATGCATCCTGTTTTACAAGTCTCCCGTGATGATGCCATAGCATTCTGTAAATGGCTGACCGAACGTGAGCGCAAGGAGGAGCGAATCTCGACCGGTGAAGAATACCGACTCCTCACCGATGCGGAGTGGAGTCATCTCGTGGGGCTGGAGGAAAAGCCGGATCAACTACCAGCGGAGCGTGAGTTTCGTCCGGAGCGGATTTTCCCCTGGGGCACTGCCTGGCCACCGGAGACGGCTGATGAGAAGGTGGGCAACCTCGCCGATAAAACGGCTGCGCAAGCCGCGAACGTCAGCCGTGACCGCACCTTGCTGTCCTACGATGATGGTTTTGAAAAAACATCTCCGGTGGGCTCCTTCCCGCCGAACGAGCTGGGTATCTACGATCTCGCTGGCAATGCCCACGAGTGGGTCTCCGATGATTACGATGGTAAGGGCAAATACGGTGTGCTCCGTGGCGGTGGCTGGAACAGCTACAAACAGAAAGATCTCTACGTGACCCAGCGCAATACCGTGAGACCGAGTAAAATCAGCAACCTCTACGGCTTCCGGGTCGTTATTGCCAAGAAAGTGAAGCTGCTGACTTCCAGCATCGACGATGAATTTCTGGATCCCTTCGAACTCGACGAGGAAGAGGAGTCGTCAGATCCCGACGAGTAAGCTTTTTTCCAATTTCCAACCTTTTCTATATAACAACTATCCAAGACTATGATTGAAATCACTACCATTTACGAGGGCGAGCTCCACTGTTCCAGCACCCACGGACCTTCCGGCACGCAAGTATCCACGGACGCACCCGTCGATAACAACGGTCGGGGCGAATCTTTTTCGCCTACTGATCTGGTCGCCACAGCTCTCGGTAGCTGCATGGGAACCATCATGGGCATTGTCAGCCAGCGCAAAAACATCGATATCAGCGGGATGAAAATCACAGTGGGTAAACACATGTCCACCGACACGCCTCGCAGAATTGTGAAGCTTGAAGTGGCGATTGAAATGCCACTGCCTGGCAATCACCCCGACCGGAAAATGCTCGAGAGCTCGGCTCTGAGCTGCCCAGTTTATGAAAGTCTTCATCCAGATATCAAAGTGCCAATCAGCTGGAGCTGGGGCGAAGAGGTCTAGGCGAGCTCATACCATTCCTTCGCTGTGATGAAACGTCTGCTCTATTGGGTGATGGCGGTTCTCGCAGCGTGTTTTGCCAGTCCTTGGGCGGCTTGGCACCAAAGAAGGATCAGACGTAGCGGTCGCCAGCTCAATGCTCGAGAATTGGCGTTGGCTCAGGCTCTAGGGTTGAAGAGGCCCGGGGGCATTTTCATCTGCGAAGTGGAGCGCGTGCCGAATCCGCTCTTTCCCGTGATGAAGCTGGCACGACGCTGCGGCGTTCATTGGATCAGCAACGTCGCCGGAATTACGCTGGGGCAGGGGATTTACGTCACTCACGAGAGCCAGCCGAGCCCAGCCTTGATCGCTCATGAGCTGGTGCATGTGTGGCAGTATCAGCAGGTGGGATCCATCTGGAGGTTCATGGTTGAGTATGTTTACCAGTGCCTATTGGTGGGCTACCACGATGCCGAGTGGGAAATCGAAGCCCGTAAGGTGTCGGCCAAGTTGATCTCTTAAAATCGCTGCCGGTCTATGTCAGTGCAGTGGTTTCCGGCGCTTGGGAGATCGACTCAGCAAAGTCGCGGATGTGCTGCATGCATTGTTTCGGATGACGTTGCAGGATCAGGTGTGGCGACTCGATCCAGTGCACGTGAGCGTGAGGGTAGCAGGCTTCCAAGCGCTGCTGCGCCTCCCAAGGCACCAAGTTATCGCTCTGCGCCTGAAGCAGCATCATCGGAATCTCAGGGATGCCCGGGTTATCCCTTTCCTGAAGCTCCAAGACGGTGCGAACTCGGTCGGCCAGAGTGCTTGAGGGGAGTTTCTTGATCACGGAGCGCAAGGCGCTGACTTGTTCTTCTCCGGCGTCATCGCCGATGAGGTAGTGACGTAGCGCCGCCTTCGGTGGTTTCACCATGAACAGGGGGCGCAGTGGCAGGAGGGCGATGCCGGGGTTCACCGGGGCGTCACAAAAACCCGCCGCCAGGACGATGCCGCAGATTTCTTCCGGTCGACTCGCTGCCAGCCGCAGTGCGATGGGGGCACTGAACGACTCCGCGATGAGCAGGCGAGGTCGGCCGGAGGCCAGATGCTCGTCGAGCCATTGGCTGAGCTGTGCATAATGCTGATCGCCTGCGCTTGGGAGTTCGACCCACTCGGAGTCCACGCCGGAAGGGACCATCGCTTGAACGCCGGCGAACAGCTCCGAAGAGCCGTGTAATCCGGGGAGAAAAGTCCAAACAGGCGGTTGATGATTCATCACACAATAGCTTACTGATGATCGCAGTCCTGTCTATCAATAAACAAAAGGGCGATAAGCTGTGCGGAGATCGAGAAGCTGGAACGGCATGATCTGACGTCATCCTATCGGCGTGAAACGGTTGGATGTTTTTGATCAATCTTCTCTGTTAGAAAAAGGTGATATCTGAGCGCTCAGAAGAGTGCCCGAGAATCTCACTTCCAAGTGATCTTGGCCTTTCGGGTGTCGGTATTCACCCAGACACTGGCGTGTTCGAACTCGCGGGTGAACTCCCAGCCATGAGGGGTGCTCCGCTGGTAGGCTCCCTTGGGCGGGCCGAGGGGTTTGTTGAATTCCGGATAATCGATCAGGGTGCCGGTGCCGAGTTTCCATCCCCAACTGTACATGAAATACGAATAGGGCTGGGCGCCGATGAGATAACAGGCGAGGGCAAACTCGGCCTTTTCCTTGGAAAGCTCCGGCATGTTGGGTTTCAGGTTCTTACGGCCGGTGCCATCCACTCCCAGTCGGAAGACTGAAATCTTACCATCCTTGGCGTGTTGCAGCATGTGGCCCCATTCCGCAAGCAGGCTTTCTTTGCTGGATTTGACCGTGGCGTAGTTCTCAAACATGATGGCATCGCTCACCGGATAGACGTGTTTGGCGTCGGGATTGTAGGCGTTGTTTGCGAGGAGGATGCGGTCGGGACCGAGGGCTTTTTTGAGGTCGGCCATCATCGTGCCCATGGCTTGCTCCACCTCATCCTTGCGGTCCTTACGCAGACCGACCGAGCCGTGCATTTGATCGATGAAGGCGCCGTCGCAGCCTGTCTCGCGCACTCCCTTGGCCACGGTTTTCACCCACCAGTCGCGGAACTCCGGGTTCAGCACATCGTAGCAGTAGGCCCCGTAGCGATCGGCCAGTTCGCCGGTCTTTGGGTGGGTGAGCAGGAACTTTTTCAGCGCGGGGTTCTTCTTCAGGCCGGCTTCGGTGAAGTCCTGGTTGTAGGAGGTGTAGGTCCAGGCGTAGGCGGCGTTGAAGTAAAACAACACCTTGATATCGGGGTTGACCTTTTTCAGTGCCGTCGCCTCGTGTTTGGCCCCTAGCTCAGCGGCTCCGAGCTGTTTCAGCCCGTGCGATTTTTCAATGCAGACAAAATCGCTGCGTTCGGCAATGAAGCGCACTTGGGCGGGCTTGAGTAGACGGTTTTTATCGCCAAACATGAAGTAGCGCGGCGTGCGCTCCCAGCTGAATTTCGGATAGAAATCCTTGGGCTCAAACTGGCTGCCATCGCTGATGCGCAGCGTGGCCGGGTCGGGCGAGTCCTTGCTTTCTTGCGCTCCAGCCAGCAGGGGATAAGCCATCGCCACGGCTGCTGTGAGGCCGAGCCAGCGAGACGATGTTCCGTGGTGCATGATCATGGAACAACAAGTTAGCGCGTTCTGCGGGCATGGCTACCCTGTCTTTGGAGGGGGCGACTGCAGCGTTTATTTGTCCAGCGCTTCCATTGGGAAGGTTTTGCTGGGCACGCGGGCTTTTTCCATCAGCTTCATGAGCTCGGAAAGCTTTTCCGGGTGCGCTTTGGAAAGGTCTTTTTGCTCACCGATGTCCTTGGCGAGGTTGAACAGCTGGGTGGTGGTTTTTGCGGGGTTTTTCAGCTGATACTGCACCAGTTTCCAGTCGCCCTTCATGATGGCGCGACGGCCACCTTTTTCGTGGAACTCCCAGTAAAGTGACTTGTGGGCGGCCTGTGGTTTGTCACCGGTCAGGGTGGGGACGAAGGAGACGCCTTGGATGTCGGCAGGCACCGGCTGCTTGGTCAGTTCGCAGACGGTGGGGAGGAAGTCCCAGAAGGCGGAGGTGTGGTCGGTGGTCTGACCCGCTTTGATGGCGGCGGGCCAGGAGGCGATGAAGGGGACGCGCACGCCGCCCTCGTAGAGATCGCGCTTGCCGCCGCGCAGCGGGCCATTGGAATCGAGAAGCTGTGGTTTCATGCCACCTTCGAACGACGGTCCGTTATCGCTGGTGAAGATGACCAGGGTGTTCTCCAGAAGCTGTTGGGATTCCAGCTGCTTGACGATGGCTCCCACGGCCTTGTCCATGATGGTGATCATGGCGATGTAGTTGGCCTTCACCTCGGGAGTTTTGGTGTAATGCTTGCCATGGTGGGCAACTTCGTTTTTGACCAAAGCGCGGGCTTCTGCGCGGTCTTTTTCCGGTGCCAGGGTGGAGGCATGGGGCATCGGGTAGGAGAGCATCAGCAGGAACGGTTGGTCCGGGCTTTGCTTGGCGATGTATTTCAGCGCTTCCTCGGTGTAGAGATTGCCATCGTAGTGCGTGCCGCTGTGCAGCTTGTTTTCGGGAAATTCGATGCGCTCGGTGTTGCGGTAGACAAACTTCGGGTAGCGGAAGTGGCCGTCGCGGTGGTCGGTGGTGCCGTAAAAGTAATCGAATCCGTTAGAGAGCACCACCTCGGGCGTTTGGGTGTTGCCGGTGACGCAGGATTTCCCAATCATCGCGGTGTGGTAGCCGGCGGCCTTGGCGACTTCGGCCACGGTGGTTTCTTCCGGCAAGATGGTGAAGGGGCCATTGCCGCGAACCGAGCAGTGACCTCCGTCACGACCGGTCATCAGCGAGCAGCGCGATGGCGAACAGACGGTGGCGCCGGAGTAGTGACGGGTGAAACGCATGCCGGTCTCGGCCAGCTTGTCGATGTTCGGTGTGGTGAAGTTTTTCTGCCCGTAGCTGGAGATGTCTCCGTAGCCGAGATCATCGGTGATGATGAACACGATGTTGGGTTTTTGTGGAGCCGCCGCGAAGGCTGTCGCTGCCGAAAAGACGGTGAAAACAAGAGTGCGGAGAATGAGTTTCATGGTGGAAAATTACCGTGGATGATGGATAGATCTTTCAAGGATGACTCAGCCAGCGATCTTCCCTTGGGGGCGGATCTGATGGTTGATTTGCTCGTCCAGTTTGCGCATGCGGTTCAGCAGATGGGAAACCTTTTCCGGCATCTCTTTGGCTTGGTTCTGCTGCTCGCCGATGTCCTTGGCGAGGTTGAATAGCTCGGCCTTGCCTTTTTTCATCAGAAGTTTCCAGTCGCCCTGGCGCAAACCTTCCAACTTGCCGTTGCTGGTGTAGAAGAGGAACTCATCGCGCACCGACTTCTCGGTGCCGAGCAGTAAGGGGGAGATGTCGGTGCCGTCGATCTCGCCCCGTGTTTTCGCAGGGGATCCGGTCAGTTGGGCCAGGGTCGGTAACAGATCGATAGTGCTGGCAATGGCATCCGTTTCCGTGCCGGCGGGGATGCGGCCCGGGGCCCACATCACGCAGGGAACGCGCTGACCACCTTCGTAGGTGGTGCCTTTGCCTTCGCGCAGGGGATCTGCCTTGCCTCCATGGTTTTTGAACCACAGCCAAGGGCCGTTGTCGGAGGTGTAAATGATGTAGGTATTCTCACTGAGACCGAGTTGTTTCACGGTGTCGACCACGCGACCGACTTCAGCATCGATGTGTTCGATCACTGCTTTGTAAGCATTTTTCGGATCTGGATCGTAGGCATCCTCCGGCACGAAGAGGGGGATATGAGGCATGCTGTGAGGCAGGTAGAGGAAGAAGGGCTTTTCCTTGTTCGCGGTGATGAATTCGATCGCTTTGTCGGTGTATCGCCGGGTGATCGTGCGTTGGTTCACCGGGAGTTCGATGATTTCTTCATCCTGCATCAGTGGTGTGTTCCAGAGTTTGACCATTTCGTCCTGATTGAGCCACAGCTTGTCTTGAGACCCTCGGTATTTCCCCTTGTTGTCCGGATGGACCATGTCGTTGGAGTAGGGAATGCCGTAGTAGGAATCGAATCCTTGATTAGTAGGGAGGAAGGGTTTGCGGTGGCCAACGTGCCATTTACCGATGCAAGCAGTGGCGTAACCTCGGGCCTTCAGCATGTCTGCGATGGTGACTTCCTCAGGGTGCAGGCCTTTGTTGTCTTTGGGGAAAAGCACATGTTTCTCCATGCCGATGCGTTTCGGGTAGCAGCCGGTCAATAAGCCGGCACGCGATGGCGAGCAAACAGGGCTCGGCACGTAGAAGGAGGTGAACTTGCGACCTTCCTTCGCCATCTGGTCGATGTTCGGGGTCTTGATGTTAGGCGAGCCAAAACAGCCTAGGTCGTTGTAGCCTTGGTCGTCGCTGAGGATGATGATGAAGTTCGGCTGTTCTGCCCGGGCTGCGCTCAGACAGAGTGCCGCGGCGTGGCACGTGATCAGTAGGCTTTTGAAAAACGGATGCATGGAAGATGGTGATGAGGTGTAGAAGCAGAAAATCATTCAGCCTGGGCGACTGAATGATTGTCCGGTGTCAGGTCGATACGCAGCAGGAAAAGAAAATCTTGCGAGCTTCCGACGCTGGGGCTTTTCCGAGTCTGATCGATTGACACCCATCAGACCCGGCGTATTCGATGTTTACTTTTCCAAACGCAAGATCACAGCCTCGCGTGGTGCTTGGTGGGTGGTGACCCAAGCGTGCGGTTTCAGATCGGTGCCGCCACCGGTCAGGCTGAGAACCACGACCTCCACTTTTTTGCCGCGCAGGTCGTCGGTCACAGGGAAGAAGTAGGTGTTGTTCTTGTTGTGACGGCCGACCGGGTATTCCCAGGCGACACAGGGGAATGAGGGGGCGCGCTGAGGCGCTCCGACCCACTGGCCATCGACGCGGAGTGCGGCAAAGGCTTTGTTCTGACCGTGCACACCTTCGATACCTACGCAGATGTAGCTACCTTCGGCGGCATTGCTTTCGATCTCCACCTGAGCTTCCCAGGCCGCGATGGGCTTGGCGGCGGAGAAGGGCGCAAAGAGGTGGGTGACGTGCCAGTTTGAGCTGTCCAAGGCCTTTCCTCCATGGGCGACGTTCATCTCGGCCACGCGATCCGGTGCGCTGAACACACGCATGTAGCGGAAGCTTTGCGGAGCTTCCAGCGCCAGCTTCCAGGTGTAGACATCGGTATCGAAAAGTGTGGAGGTGCCACCGTTTTTGCCAATGTTAGCCACCTTGATCTTGTCTCCGGATTTCTCCGTTCTGGTGAAGGTGACCGTTTTCCAAGTCTTCAGATCTTGTGAAACCTCGGCGGTGAGGGTGGTGGCGGGTTGCTCTTTCTTATCACTCTGCCAGAGCGACTGCATGGTGATGCTGTCGACCGTTTCCACCTGTCCGAAATCGATGCGCAGGGCACCGCCGTCGAGACGTTTGTCGCGACCGTAGTGGAGGGTGCTGAAGAAGGTATCCAGCTTGCCATCGAACATGTATTTGTCCCAAATGCCACGGCGCCAGAATAGTTCTTGCTCGAAGAAGGCATCGCGTGCTTTTTGCACCTGAGGCACCTGGGTGACTCCGGAGCGCTTCAGCGACTGGACTTCCAGCGCATTGTTCTCGGCGGTGTAGCAAATGGCTTCATAGAGCTGCTCGGCATCGGCTGGCACGGCGACCGGTTTCAGGTCGGCCAGCTTTTTGTGAGCAGGCAGGGCGACGGGTTCACCCGGGAACTTGATCTCAGCGTCGCCGTTCAGGAGACTGTTGATCGGCTGGTCGTTGAGAAAGGCCTTGGTGAATTGGCGGTCACCAGTTTTCAAGGACACCTTCGCGGTGCTGCCCGGCAGGCCGAGGACTTTCACGATGGCTGGTTTGTCTGCGGTGTCGCGCACCACTTCGTAGTCGGCACCGGTCACACCGATCTCACCGACATCTTTGGCACTGGCCATCAGCAGGTAGGATCTGAACGGCTGCACCTCGACTTCGATGGTTTTGCCGTAATCGAACTCGCCGAGAATGCTCTCGGACGGGTGATAACGTCTGACTTCGACGCTGCCTTTTTCGGTCAGGCCAATTTCCTCGTTCAAGGTGATCTGATACTTCACGGGCTGCCATGTCAGGTTGCGCAGTGCCAAGTAACGGGTAGCGCCATCGCCGCGGGCGACCGCATGAGGGCCGTAATGTTCCTCGGGCAAAACCATGCCCTTCACCAGGATGTCGCGGCTGCGGTAGTGGAGGTTGAAAATGCGGCTCATTTTTGCCAACTCATCGTCGCGCAGCAGCCACGGGTTGCCATAAATTTGCGGAGCGAGAATCAGATTCCGGTTGAAAGCTTGGAGGATGAGGTCGTCTTCCCAGTTATCCAAGCAGGAGGAAATGCAGACACCGTGGTCCTCGGTGAGGCGTTTTAGCTCCGGAGGAAGCCCGCGCGACATCGCACCGGCGCGATTGTGGGGCGCGGTGATGGTGTTTTTGATATGCACATCGATGTAGGTTTCCTGTCCACCCCAGAGGAAGGTGGTGGCGTGGGGTTTGGCATGGCCGAGGTTGAGGCGGTGGTTCAGCACCACGAGATCCGGCGCATACTTGCGGCACTCCATCATCGCCTTGGCAAAGGCGTCCTGCTTTTCGGTGCGCAGCTGGGTGCCGACGGCATCAAATTTGAACAGCTGAAGTTCGTAGTCGCGGCAGAGGCTGACTAAGAGGTCGATACGTGCTTGTTCTTCCTCGGGCGTATCACCGAAACCATCCGGCCCGCCCCAGAGACCCATACGACACGAAAAGGACTTCGCCAGGTCTGCGATGCCGCTCCAGCCATTGGGGAACTGCGTTTTGAACTTCTCGGTGTCCATGCTGCCGTAATACTGGGCACTGTCGATATTGCCCGCATCCCACGCGTAGATGCCGAGCTGCATGCCGTATTCATCGTGCAGCCATTTGAAGAACTCCAGATTGGTGATGGTTTGGGCTTCGGTAGCTCCCTCGTTGGTGTTGTTGATCCATGAGAAATACTCGGGAATCGACGGCGTGCTCTCGGTGATGGTGCCATAGATGGAAGGTTTCTTGGCCTCCTCGCCGGCAGGTGATTGCTCGTCGCCGTGGGTGGTTCCCAAGAGTCCAGTGCACAGGCTGAGCGTTAGAAAAAGGTTTCGGTGGGTCATGATGGTTTGTCGCGGTCTCGTGATTGTTCTGATATGGAACGATGGCCTAGAACGTTTCACGATTGCCACGATTTCACCAGCGATTTCAGTCGATGGAATCGCTTATCTTGAACTCGGAGGGGACAAAAAACAACCTGCCAAGCTGCGGCGGCATGCCCCTAACCGCAGAGCGGATCACTTCTTCGCCCTGGCCTTTTTCGGCTTCTTGGCCGGACGTTCGGGGAGATCCACCGGAGGGGCGACAAAGGGGGCGGGGCTCAGTTTTTCCAGCGGCAGCTTGGCCTCGGCCACCTGCGGGACGACGGAGAGTTGATGGTAGGTTTTGGCCCATTTTTCCGCCTCGGCCATCGTGGTGGGATGTGGCAAGCCGTAGGGCATCCACCCGCTGCCGACTGCCCAACCTAGATCGCCGACATCGTAGGCACCACGGAATGGATCGAGATCGTTGACCTGCTGTTTTTTCAGCGCCGGCGTGGGAGCGACTTCATGTTTGACGGCCGGGTCGGTGGGGATGAGATTGAGCTGGTCGAGGGAACCATTGGCAAAGATATCCAGCTTGAAGCCGGTGAGGTTGCCTCGGACAGCTCCTCGATCTTGCACCGGCAGTGCGATGCTTTTGGCTCGTTCGGGGTGCAGTTTTCCCTGGGCCTTCGACTCCGCAAACGGGCCTTTCTCGCTGGGGCCGACTCGATCGACAAAGTGCTGCACGAGATTGTTCAGCACATTCCAGTCGGTGATCGGGGGGAAGGAGGTGTCGTTGCTGACGTAGGCATCGCCGGTGCCTTTTCTCTTCGCCACCACATTGCGGGTGATCATGCACGGCTCGTGGTTGTGCACGGAGGTGTTGTTGTAGATGTTGAAATTGCCAAAGCCCTCGATGTTCATGCCGCGTTTCGACGCCCAGAAGACGTTGTGGTGCACGCTAAGTTTTTCGCCAGCCTGATCGAGTCGCAAACCATTGCCCTTCACATTGTGCACCCAGTTGTGGTGGAACTCGGTGTAATGCTGGGAAAGGTTCGGCATGTAGACGCCCGAGACATCACTGTTGTAAATGCCGGCATTGAAGATGTGATTATAGGCGATCTGAGGTGGCGTGGATTCCCGATAGGTGGCATTGGGAGTGATGAGAATGGCGTCCGAGCAATTGTTGAAAAAGGTATTCCGCAGGATCGAAAACGTGCCGCTGGGATGGAGCGCGAGAGCTCGACCCGCAAAGGTGGCGTGGCGATTGTTTTCCGCAAAGACCGAATGGCTCACTGAGATCTCGGAACCGACCAATTTCAGCCCGGTGTTCTGGGCTCCGGCGAACAGGCAGCGGGTCAAGCGGAGCGAGTTGCCGTGGACTTCGATGGGCTTGTCCGCGAGCGGGCCACGCACGTTATCGACGAAGAGTAGCTCGGAGCTGATGTAGTTGAAGTGGCAGTTGGCAAAGCTGATCTCGCGGTTCTCGGGGTGCGATAACTTCACCGAAGTGGCAAAGAAATCGATGCCCTCGATCGACACCTGACGCAGTGCTTCGGTTTCGTAGAGCGCGTAGTCGCTGGTCTTGACCCACACGTCGGACGGGTGGGGGGCTTTGCCATCGGGCGATTGGAAATAGAGCGTCCCGTCATGGGCAAACCATTCGCCATCGTGATCGAGTAAATCCAGTGCGCCGGAGATGAAAAACTTGGCGCGCACATTTGGCTTCGCCTTGCCCTTCTTGATGGCCGCTGGCGACCCCTTGCGGCCGTCTTCACCGGTGAAGCGCACCGAGTAGAAATCCTGATCATCCCAGTGCAGGGTGCTGCCATCGAAGGATTTGACCCTTCTGCTGAAACAGCTGTTGCCTTTGGAGTAACGTAAAAAACAGTAGGCACCTGTGAGATCAAGGTCTTGAATTTGACGGAACGCCTCCGATTTCAATACACCCGGTCCGGTGCCCGTGGAGGCCTGCAGCCACTTCTTGTCAGCGTCCCAGTTTTCCGACCATTGGATGTTCGGCCAAGTGGCCCAAGTCATCGGTTTCATCTGGTGGAACAGCTGCTTCACCTCCGTATTGACTTGGGTTTTGTAGATGTTTCCCGCGTGTTTTTCAAAAGGTGCAGTCAGGGGCTCCGCACCGCTGAAGATGACTTGGCGCGGGTTCTTCGCCTTGATGGTGATACCCGATTTGATCTTCAGCCTGCCGGTGTAAATACCCTCTAACACAACCAAGGTGTCGCCGGCGCTCATTTGGTCGACCGCATTCTGCACCTTCTTCCACGCCTGGGCTTCCGACTTGCCGGAATGGCTGTCGTTTCCATCGGGGGAAACGTAGTAGGTGGCAGCGGTTGCCGAGGCGAATAGGACGCCATGGAAGAGGGCTGCAGCGACCGCCGCCCGGAAGCGTGCGGTCACAGAGAATAGCAATAAGGTGGGCACAATCGGTTAGGGCGGGGTTAGGCTCACTTGGAGAAACTCAACTCCACCTTGTCCAAGATCGGCTTGGAGGCATTTTCCGTGCTGTCGCTGAGTTTGATTTCAAATTGAAACCCGTAACCATCCGCTAAGTCGGAGAGATCCAAAGCTGCAGGTTTCTTGGCGATCTGTTTGGCAAAGCCTGGGGTGTAATCGTAGCTCTCCTTGACTGTTTGCCACTTGCTCCACTGGTCGCTTTTACCATCGTTGTCGGTATCCACACCGACGCGCACCTCGACAGATTCCACCCAGGGGCCAGGGCTGACGAAGTCGCTTTTCTGTTGGGTAGCGAGCCAGAATTTCCCTTCGGCAAACATGACATCCGGATCGGGGTGACCTTTCCCCAAATGGCCACACCAGGTGTAGGGACCGTTGATGTCGGAGGAGGTGAAGCGACCGACACTCATCTGGTGGCCGCCGGCAGGATCGTAGTCCGCGAAGAGGTAGTATTGGCCGCCGATGGAGATCGCAGCCCAGTCGCCGTAGGCATTTTGTTCCGGTTCGTGGATTTCATACTCAGCTATGCCGGTGGGGAATTTCTCAGGATGTTCCTTTTTCCAATGCGGATGTTTGTAAGTGGCCTTCTTGCCGGTGGGCTCGGTGCGGTGATCGACAGGGGGAGCGAGAATCTTGAAGTCCTTGATGCCGTCCGGGCTGACCGCGTGAGTGGCGAGCGGTGAGTCCCACGCGTGGGTTTTGGCCTTGATCGGGCTCCAGTCCTCCGCGATGACGTGGAAGTTTCCTTCCAGATCGCGGATGAATGCACAGTCGGAACCGTCCGTGGGATCATCAAAGGCCAAGCCCATGTCTTTGCCAATTTCGCCATCGGTGAGATCGGCATCGATAAACAGGTGCGGGTCCTGATCGTTCGGGTAATCGTAGTAGAAATACGCTTTGCCATCGACGAATTCCGCGGTGGTCATCCACTTCGCCTTTTGGTTGGTGATCGGCCCGTGGTGCACCCAATTTTTCATATCGCGGCTTTGCCATGCGTGGTATCCGCCCTGGCCTGGCTTCAATCCGCCGGGGGCGTTGAACTGATTGGCAAAGGGGGTGGTTTGCAGAGGGATATCGAAACCTTCGAGCTCGGCCGCCTTCGCTTCGAATGGGGCAGGAGCGGTGGTGCTTTTTCCTTTTTTTGCCGCTTTCTTGGTGGCTCCACCATAGCGACCGAACATCCAGTAATTGTCTGGGCCAAGACTGAGGAAAACGGGGGCGTCTCTGAGGTTGGTCGGGCCGATGTTAGTGGTCGGTTCCCAATTTTCCCAAACAGGCGACTGCGAAATCACCAAGGAGCTGGCGGATTGCTTGGTATCGAAAGTTTTCAGCTTGCTGAGGAAGGTGGCTGTTTTTGCCGTGGGGGTGGCCATACCGTCCTTGAACTCGAGGTTGTTTTGCTGGGCGGTGGCCGACTGCCATTCGGCCTGGCTGTCGATGCTCCAAGTGGACTGCGCGTGGGCCAGAGGAATCAGGGCGCCACAGGCGAGCAGGCATCGAGTTTTTGAGTTGAATGGTAGACGCTTGAGTCGGTTCATGAGAGATGTAGGATGAGATAATAAACATGCGGCAATTCGCCGATAATGAGAGGTATAAAATCGGGCGGAGGCGATCTCAATACAAGGGTTAAATGTGTCACAGTTAGAGTGTTCTACCAAGCGCATGGGGCAACATGGTAAGCCAGACTGAGCTCTTGACACATACAGGGAATTACCGAGGTTTAAGATACCTCCAAAACTGGTATTCTCATTGTTATCACAACGATGTTCTGGTGGGGATGCCTGTCGCCAGATTTTATCATGAACTCATTAGCCCCCACTCACCGCAAAACCAAACTGAGCTTTTTAGCTCTATCGCTCCTATGCATCAGCCCTTTGACCGCCGAACCTGGAGATAAGATCTATCAGAAAGGGTTTCTATCAAAAGATGAGGCGCTGAAATCCATTGAACTGAAGGATGGATATCGCCTGGAGCTCGTGCTCAGCGAGCCCCACATTCATGAACCGGTCGCGATGGCATGGGATGGCAATGGCGTGCTCTATGTGGTGCAGATGCGCACCTACATGCAAGATGCGGATGCTACGGGCGAAAAGAAACCAGAGAGCCTAATCTCCCGTCACGAAGATACCGATGGCGACGGAGTTTACGACCAACACAGCGTGTTCATTGATAACTTGAAATTGCCCCGGATGGTGCTGCCACTCGATGACCGCGTGATGGTGGGTGTTACCGATACGCTCGATCTCTGGAACTATCGCGACACAGATGGCGATGGGGTTGCGGATGAAAAAGTCAAAATCTACGAAGGCGGCCGGCGTGGTGGGAATATGGAACACCAACCGAGCGGCCTGGTGTGGAATCTGGATAACTGGATCTATCTCACCTACGAGGCCAAGCGCTACCGCTTCACCGATGGCAAGTTAGAGGTGCAGAAACTGCCACGTGGTGGTGGCCAGTGGGGGCTCAGCCAAGACGACGCCGGACGTTTGTACTACTCGACCGCCGGAGGCGAAAAACCGGCACTTTATTTTCAGCAACCGATCGCTTACGGCGCGCTGAACTTGAGTGGTCAAGAAGAACCCGGCTTCCGCACCGTGTATCCGATCGCGGAAGTGCCCGATGTGCAGGGTGGGAAACGCCGCGTTGGACCGAATGGGGGACTGAACAACTTCACCGGTGTCGCCGGGCAGAGCATTTACCGGGGCGATCGCTTGCCGGCTGATCTCAAGGGCGACTTGTTGATCCCCGAGCCAGTCGGTCGCTTGATTCGCCAGGTGGAAGTGGACCGTGAGAACGGCAAAAGCGTGCTGAGAAATGTCCACCCGAAGTCAGAGTTCATCCGCTCACGCGATATCAATTTCCGCCCGGTGTGGACGGCGACTTCTCCGGATGGAGCCCTGATGATCCTCGATATGCACCGGGGCATCATCCAGCAGGGGAATTGGACACGACCGAAAAGCTACCTGCGTGGTATCATTGACAAGTGGGGGCTGGATAAAAATATTGGCAAAGGACGGCTCTACCAACTGGTTCACGATTCCTATAAGCCGGATCGTCAACCTCGCATGTTAGAAGAAAGCACGGCCGAGCTGGTCGCGCATCTTTCTCACCCGAACGGCTGGTGGCGCGATACCGCGCAGAAGCTGATCATCCTGCGCTCCGACCGAGAAAGTGTGGTTCCAGCCCTGGAAAAGCTGCTCTCTGATGGCCAGAGCGATCTGGGTCGGTTGCATGCTCTGTGGACGCTGGAGGGCATGGGAAAACTGAGCCCAGAGAACGTTGTCACCGCCCTCAAGGATACATCGTCCCTGGTGCGAAGCTCTGCCGTGCGTTGTGCCGAGCCCTATTTACTCAGTGAAAAACCCGAAGTCATCAAGGCCCTGACCAGCTCTCCTGCGATGAAGTCGGATATCGAGATGGTGATTCAAACATTCAACTCCATCAACACCAGTGGAACGGTCTCACCAGTTTTGTTAGGGTTCCGTGACAAGATTGCCGAGCACTTCCAAGACAACGAAACCATCTCCGCCCTGGCGCAAGCGCAGCGTTCCGAATTCGCCGATAAGCAGGCCGAGTTGAAACAAAAGAAACTCGGAGCTGCCTTCTCCAAAAGTATGAAGCGGGGCAAGGTGATCTATCAGCAGTTGTGTTTCTCATGCCACGGGAACGACGGCAAAGGCACTCCGATGCCAGGTCAGGAAGGTGAGAAGTTAGCCCCGTCGTTTGTCGGTTCAGCACGGGTGTTAGGTCGTGGCGGGGAGAGCACCATCCGCACGCTACTGCACGGACTGACCGGCGACTTGGATGGTCGTGAATATGAAGGGTTGATGGTGGCGATGGCGAACAATGACGACCTATGGATTGCCGATGTGGCCAACTACATCCGCAACAGCTTCGGCAATCAGGCGGACTTTGTCCGTGCCGAAAACGTCGCCGTTCTGCGCAAAGAGCACTCGTCGAGGAAAAAGCCATGGACGCAAAAAGAGCTGGAAGCCCTCGAACCACAACCGCTGACGAACAAGAAGAAGTGGAAACTGAGCGCCAGCCACAAAAGCAAGGACCTTAAGCTCGCCGTCGATGGCAACCCCAAAAGCCGCTACACCACAGGAGCGGGGCAAGAACCCGGCATGTGGATTCAGATTGAGTTTCCCAAGGAAACCGAACTCGATGCCATTGTGCTCGACTCGCAAAGGTCCGCCCGAGATTTTCCACGTGGCTATCAGGTGCAGGTCTCGGCGAACGGTCGCCAATGGAGTCAAGCGCTGGCCAGCGGCACTGGAAAAAATCCCATCACTAACATCTCTCTGCCGGCAGGCACCAAGGGGCGATTTGTGAGGATCACTCAGACCGGTAAGATCAAAAACTTATTTTGGTCGATCCACGAAATCGAGATCTACGGCAACTGATTTCTTATCGCTGCGATGACGGCTTGGGTTTCTTTTTCCAGAGAATCTCAGCCGTTTCGGATTCGATATCGACTGTGACCGATGCGTGTTCGAAGTCGCGACGGTAGCTGTAGCCGTCACGCTGCGCGGGGCCTTTCGGCGCACCGAGAGGGTAGGAATATTCGGGGTAGTCCTTCATCCAGAGCCTGCTGCGACCATTGTCCACACCGTAACCATCCGCGAGCATGAAGTAGCTATGTGGTTCCGCGCAAACGAGGAACAGCGCCAAGGTATAGAGAAAGCGATCGTGGGCCGATTTGAATGTTTTGTTCGATGTCTTCGCCTTTTGCGCATCCATGTCGGTGTCTGTGTAGGGACCGAGGCCGATGGTGAATGCGATGATCTTGCCGCTGCGGGCGGCTTTCTGGATGGCGGCGATCCCCTTGGCCATGTAGTCCTCGCGCTTGCTGCGCCCGACAGCGTGCTCAAATCCTTCGATGTATGAGCCGTCAAAATAATCGAGATACTCGACACCCGCACGGGGGAAGCGTGCTCGGATGATGTTGGCGATCACCAGCTTGTCCTTGCCTAACTTTTCCGGCAGCTGCTTCATCATCTGGTGATAGGCCGCAGTGAGTGCGCTGCGCTTGTCCTTGCCAATCTGGCGCAGCAGGTAACGTTCCTCGAGCGCCTTGATATTGCCATCGACAAAGAGGCCGTCGATGGAGTCAGAGGCACAAACCTCGCGGGCGTGATCGAGCCACCATTGCTGGACCTTGGGCTGGGTGAGATCGTAGGCTGGGACTTTGCCGCGCACCAGATTGGTGCCGCCTTGTGGGTCGCTCAAAAACGGTTGATCGATTTTTTTCAGCTGGGAATCGGCGGCGTAGGAGCCGTAGTGCACGATGATATTTCGGTAGTAAAGGATCTTGCTGTCAGGGTTCACCTGCTTAATCGCCTTCGCCGCTTTCAGGGTGCCTGCCTCAGTGCTGCCGGAGTCTCGCGACCCGGTGGTTTTTTCCAACGTGATCAGTGGGAACTTGGCGAGATACTTGATCTCGTCCGGGGTGAAGGCGGTGTATTTCCGCACGTGCATGTAGCGCGGCACGGTGTCCCAGCTAAACTCCGGGAGTCGGTTCTCCGCGGTGGCCGCCAGGGTGAGTGTGGCGCTCAGCAGGCTGATGACGAGGGCGGTTTTACGGATCATCGGTCGTGGCGTTTAGTAGTTGATCGTTCCGCCTTTGACGGGTTTTTGGCGTGCGTTTTCCCACCATTCGTTGGGGCCTTCCTCTTTGATGTCGGCCCAGACGGCGAGTAGTTTCTTTTTCATCTTCTCGGTTTTCTCCGGCATTTTCGCGGCGAGGTCATGCTCTTCCTTCCAATCTTTCTGAACCTCGAAGAGCTGGAACTTGGTGAGGGTTTCGTCGCCGACGATTTTCCAATCGCCGATGCGCATGGCGACCCGTGCTTGGGGCGCGGAAACGTGGGTGCGCCAGAATAGCGGGATCTTGCGCTCGACCGGTTTGCCGGCGAAGGCGGGGACCATGCTGACGCCATCGATGGTGCGGTTGTCCGGGAGGGGAACTCCCACGATATCGAGCACGGTGGAAAAGATGTCGGTGCCCACGACGGGAACATCACTCACGGTGCCGGGTTTGATTTTTCCGGGCCAACGCACCAGCCCAGGCACGCGGATGCCGCCTTCATACTCACTGCGTTTGTTGCCGCGCAGGCCTCCTGTGGTGCCGCCGTAGGCTGGCACCGGACCATTGTCGGAGGTGAAGAAGACCAGGGTGTTATCGCTGACACCTTGTTCTTCCAAGGCATCTAACACCATGCCGAGAGCATGATCCAGCTGGGTGATGTTGCCCATATATTTGCTGTTTTTGTGGTCTTTGTAGAGCTCTTGAAACCTGGAATCGGTGGCGATAGGTGAGTGGGGTTCGTGGAACCAGACGGACATCAGAAAGGGCTTTTTAGGATTGCGGATGTCTTTCAGCCATCGGTTTGCTTCGGCGGCGACCAGTTGGGCGGAGTAGCCTTCGGTCGGTCCCACAGGTTTGCCGTTTAAGACGAAATTGTTAGGGTTCTTGTGGCTGGGGACCGCGTTGTTCTGCGTGTACATCCAGTGGTCGTATCCATGGTCGCCAGGTTGCGGGAATTCGGGTTTGTTGAACTGCTGCCTCGAGAGCAGATGCCATTTTCCAACGTGGCAGGTCTCGTAGCCTTCTTTTTTCAGCAGCTCCGGATATGTGATCTCGCTGGCGCGCAGATGGGCTTCATGCACGCCGGACAGGTGTCGCCAGACGCCATTGCGGTAGGGTGTGCGGCCTGTGAGGATTGCGGACCTTGACGGTGAGCAGACACCGCAGGCGGAGTAGAACTGATTGAACTTCACGCCCTCGGCCGCCATCCGGTTCATGTTGGGGGTCTTGATCAGTTTGTGACCGTAGGTTTCGGAGTCGCCCCAACCCATGTCGTCGGCAAGCACCACGACGATGTTGGGTTTTTCCTGAGCGACCACATGAGTGCACAGAAGCGGCAGGGTGAGGATCGCACCGACGATGCGAGCGATGTTTTTTTGAGGGGTTTTCATAGGCTTGTAGGGTTGGAGTTAGAGAGCTTCGACTTCGGTGAAATAGGCGCCACCAGCTTTGCCCTGCGCATCATACAGGTAGGTGGTGAGTTGGGTTTTGCCGGCAGGGAGGCTGAGTTCGAAGACAACGCCCCGGCTGCCTTTTTCGACGACGGCCTCTTTTTCGATGCCGGCAATCGTCAGACGTGCTCGCACGGCATTGACGGTCGCCTTGGCCTCCTTGGGCAGCTGGCGCAGGGTGATGCGGTAGATTCCTGCCTTTTTGACATCCACCATCCATGGTCCGGTGACGCGCGGAAGTTTTTGGATGTGGCGGAAATTCCACGGTGGATTGCCCTTGGCCATGTACCAATCCTGCGAGCACAGCACGGTGGGGTTATCGGTCGGGTTGCCGAGATCGATCGAGACCGGCGTCATGCGCGGGGCGACAGATTTCCAGAATGGGGTGTAGAGTGCCCGTAGCTCGGCAAGCACTTCCGGGTGCTCGGCAGCGACGTCATTGCGCTGGGCGAGGTCGGCCTCCAGATCATAGAGCTCTTTGCCATTGATCAGGCGCCAGCGGTCTTTCACCACACAGCTGTCTTGCCACTTCTGTGGCTGGGCATTGAAATAGGCCCCGCCTTGGAACTGGACGACCAGGTGATCACGGCGTGGTGTAGCTTGAGGGTCTTTCAAGAGATTGTCGAAGGAAATACCATCGGGCTGGTGCGACTCCTGAAGCTCGATGCCACAGAGGGCGGCGAGCGTTGGCAGCACATCGATGTGGGCTGTTAGCGCGGAGATGTCGCGGCCTCCTTCCAGTCCACCTTTCGGCCAATGGATGAAAAACGGAACACGGTGCCCACCCTCGTAGATGGAAGATTTTTTACCGCGCATGCCTGCGTTGAATCCCTTGACGGCCTCGGAGTCGAGCCCCTTGAATTTGGCACCCGCGGCGGTGCCGTTATCGGTCATGAAAATCAAGATGGTATTTTCACTGAGTTCCAGTCGGTCTAACTCCTTGCGCAGCAAGTCCACGTTGTGATCGATGTTGGCGATCATGCCGTAAAAATTGGCAAAGGCTTTGGTCGCTGGATGGTTCTTATAAGGAGCGGCCCATTGCTCAGGCACGAAATAAGGGCCGTGCGGTGCGTTGAGGGCAAGGTAGAGGAAGAATGCCTCGTCTTTACGCTCACGGATGAAGCGCTTCGCCTCCTCGAACCAAACATCGGTGCAGTATCCCTCGAACTTTTCGAACTTGCCGTTGCGCTCGTAGGTATCGTCGAAGTAATCGTTGCCCCAGTAGTCCGATGCCTGACCGATGCCGCCGCAGCGGTGCCAAACGACATCCTGGAAGCCACGGTCCTGGGGGCGGTGCGGTGCGTTATCGCCCAAGTGCCATTTGCCCACCATGCCGGTGGCGTAACCATTTTCTGCGAAGACATGGCCGATGGTTCTCTCATCGGTGTGCATCATGGTGCGTCCGGAACTGGTGCGGTAAGCACCGGTGCGTGCGGGGAACCGACCCGTCATCAGCGCGGCCCGCGTGGGCGTGCAGAAGGGGCTGGAGTGGAAATTGGTCAAGCGCAGCGACTCCGCATGGAGTTGATCCAGTGCCGGCGTTTTTAGCTGCGGGTTTCCGTGGGCACCGATGTCACCGTAGCCTTGGTCATCGGTCATGATCAGGATGACATTGGGGCGCTTTTCCGCCTGCGCGGGGAGGAGGAAAAGTGCGGCAATGCCTCCCAGAAGCGAGAGTCGATGCAGTAGGCCTGGCATGATCGATTGGGTGAGAACTGGGCGTTACTTCTTTTTGGTTTTCCAGAGTTTGATGGGTTCGAAATCATTGTCTGACTTCGGCCCGTTGGTACTGCGACCGCTGGTGACATCAACGGTCAGCTGCTTGAGAAGCTGTTGGACGACCTCCGGCTTGGAGGTGTAGAGGTTGTTTGTTTCCCCAGGGTCCGCGTCCATGTCGTAGAGCTGTCCTTTCGGGCTGCCTTGCGGCGCTTGGTTTTCTTTCGGGGCGGACCAGCCACCAGAGGCTTTCGCCAAGCAGAGTTTCCATTTGCCCATCCGGTAAGCAAAGTGACCGCTGATCGAGTGGTGGACGACTCCTTCACGCGTGGAGCTGATGGCTTCCCCCTTGAAGGCAGGGAGGAAACTGACACTGTCCTCGGCTGAGTCAGCAGGTAACTCTTTGCCTAACAGGTCTGCGCAAGTGGCAAAGACATCAGTCATGCAGAGCAACTGATCGCTGGTGCTGGCTGCCTTGATCTTCCCAGGCCAGCGGGCGATGAACGGCACTCGGTGACCGCCGTCCCAGATGTCTGCCTTCGAGCCACGCAGGTGGGCGCTGGGGAAGTGACCCTGCTTCTGAAGGTCGGGGATTTTCGCGGCCTTGGAGCAGCCGTTGTCGGAGGTGAAAATCACCAGGGTGTTATCGGCGAAGCCATTTCGATCGAGCGCTGTTAGGATGGCACCGAAGGCATCATCCGTTTCCATGACAAAGTCCGCGTAGGCACCCAGTCCGCTTTTTCCCTGCCATGCTTTGGTGGGCAGGATGGGGGTGTGTGGCGATCCGAAGGGAACGTAGAGGAAGAACGGTTGGTCGGGGTCGGTTTTGGCCCGCTCATCGATGTAGGCCACGGCCTTTTCCTTGATGCGTGGCAGCATGTTGATCTCCGGATCATGGGCGATGACTTCATCGTTCTCGACCACACATTGCATGTCGCCAGCGTGGTGGAAGCCATGAAAGTAATCGAAGCCACGATGCACCGGGCCGTCAGGGATTTTACTGCCGACGGGTGCCGGGGATTTTTTCTTCTTCCTCTTCAGATTTTCTCCAGATTTCGGGTCTTGGTAGCGGAAGTTGAGGTGCCACTTGCCCACGATGGCGGTGTGGTAGCCGTTCGACTTGAGAAAACTGGCCACCGTGGGGCGTTTTGGAGCGATGAGGCAGGGGGCGAAGCCTTGTACCACACCTTTTTGCAAATGGGTGCGCCAGCTGTAGCGTCCTGTTAGTAAGCCATAGCGAGTAGGGGTGCAGACCGACGATCCAGAATGGGCATCGGTGAAAATCATGCCGGCCTTGGCGAGTTTGTCCACGTGAGGCGTGGCGATTTTTCCCCGCTCCGGGTTGAGGATTTGGATGTCGCCGTAGCCCAGATCATCGCACATGACGTAGACGATGTTAGGTTTCGCGGCATGAAGAAGAGGGCTCGCGCAGCAGAGCAGGGCGGTTAGGAGTTTCGTAGCTGGTTTCATTTGGATGTGGAGTGAGATGGTTTGGCCTCGAGGAAGAATTGTACGGTTTTCTGGATGATGTCGTTCACGCCGGGTTCGATCTCGGCGTCGACTTTGCGCCAGTTGTGGCCGGCGTTCTGGATGATCATGATTTCGACAGGCGCCTGCAGTTGCTCTGCTTTTTTCTTCATGTAGTAAGCATGTTTCACCGGAATGGTGGTGTCCTTATCGCCCTGAATCATCAGCAGTGGAGGGCTGTCTTTTTTGAGATAATTGATGGGGCTCATCTCGCGGTAGAGCTGGAGCTTCTCCTTGGGGTCGGTGCCAGGCTTGATGATGCGCGGGCCGAAACGGTCGCGGAAATTGGGTCGGTCGTCGTGGTTGAACAGCTCCGTTTTTTCAAAATCGCAGGGTCCATACCAAGAGACACCTGAGACGACGTGGTAATCGGCCTCCGCCAGTGATGGATCGCCGGGCAGGCTTTCCGGCTTGCTGAGAAGCAGCATCTGGGCAATCTGGCCACCTGCGGAATCTCCCATGACATGGAAGCGGGTGGGGTCGATTTTCAGCGTCTTGCTGTGTTGGCTGAGGTAGCGCAGGGCGTCTTTGCTATCGATGACGCAATCGCGCATCAAGACATCGCCGTCCTTGCTGTAGAGCCGATAATCGACGGTGGCGACGCAGAAGCCCTCGGCCAGAAGTTGGGTGAACACCTTGGCAAATCTCCCGCTGGTGATTCCGCGCCGACTGCCGGCGGCCCATCCTCCACCGTGGGTGTAGATGATCACCGGGGGCGTGGCGCTCTGCTTGGCGGTGGGGTAGTAGAGGTCGAGCTGGAGTTCTTTCTTCCCCACTTTTTTATACACCACATCAAGTTTTCTCTCCGCTCCGGTTTCTAAATACGGCGTGCGTTTTTTGACTTTCCTTGGTGTCTTGGGGTCGGCGTCGGAAGTGGTATCGGGGGCTGCTACGGCCCAGGTCAGCGAGCTGAGCAAGAGCACACAGGAGGATTTGAGGAGGGTTTTCATGGGGGGGATGAATTGGTGGATTGATGAGTTGGCTGGTTTACTTGGTCTTGGCTTTTTTCTTCCGCTTGTGCAGAGCTTTGGCGCGTTCTTCCCACGGTAGTTTGCGATCGAAGACGGTGCCGTATTGTTGGTAGCGGTTGTAGGGAACCGCTTCCGCTTTCCAATGCGCCAAATGTTGGTCGTAAGCCTTGCGGAGGTCGTTGAGGGCGGTCGAGTATTCAGGGTTGCGCACCTGATTGGTCAGTTCGTGGCGATCCTTACTGATGTGATAGAGTTCCTCGGTGACTTCGAATCCCTCCGCCGCATATCCCCAGTGGATGTATTTCATGTCCTTGGTCACCACGCTCAGCGCATGGGTGGGGTATCGACCCCAGACGTTGATCAGGGCGATCGACTGATGGATTTCCGCGTCCTGTTTGTCATAGAGTTCCATCAGATTGGCGCCGTCCATATTGTCAGGCACCGAAAGTCCGGCGAGCTGGAGGATGGTTGGGGCGAAGTCGATGTTCGCAGTGAGTGCCTTCGAACGCAGTTGTTTCCCTGAGTTTTTGTGACGTGGATCGAAGACAATCAGCGGGGCGCCTGCCGATTCCTCATAGGGAAGCACCTTCGAACCATAACCGTGAGAGCCGCAGAAGAAGCCATTGTCCGAGGTGTAAATGATCACCGTGTTATCCGCGACCTTGTGGTCATCGAGCGCTTTCCGGATCATGCCGACGGCCACGTCGATGGCGTAGATCTGCTGGTGGTAGGTCGCCATGACCTGATCGTATTGATCGGAATAGTTCCAGCTGTGGAAACGCTCATATTGGCGGTCCGTTTTACTTTGCTTGGAAAAGTGTTCACCGTGTTCACGTCCGTAGTTCACGGGTTTCTTGAACGTTTTACCGGCGTAAACGTGGTCGAATTTGGGGTCGGGGGTCGCGGGTTTGTGAGGTGCTTTGAAACTGATCGAGAGGCAGAAGGGCTTGCCCGCCTGAGCTGCTTTGGCGATGAAATCCCGGCCGAATGCTCCGTAGGAGAGGGTGGAGTGCGGGTATTTCTTCGCATAGGCTGCCATGGATTTGTTGTGCTTGGTGGCATACTGCGTCTGCTGCGGTCCGCCGCCCCACATGTCAAAATCCTCAGCCGGCAAGGGCAGTTTTTCGCCTTCCGGAGTCTCCTTGAGCTCGAAGCCGAATTTGCCAGCAAAGGCGGTCCTGTAGCCGGCTTTTCTCAGCAGAATCGGGTAGGATTTCTTCCAGGTGGAGGTTAGCATGTCACCGTGGGAGAAGTTGCAGCCGGTCTTGTACTCATACATGCCGGTCATCACACTGGCACGCGATGCCATGCAGATGGCGGTGGTGTTGTAGTGACGATCGAAAACGATGCCGTCGGCTCCCAGTCGGTCAATGTTCGGGGTCTTGACGTCGGTGTTGCCGTAGCAGCCCAGGCTGTAGGTGCTTTGGTCGTCCGACATCAGGTAGACGATATTCGGCTTGCTGGCGGCCTGACTGGCGCTGGCCGAGATCAGGGTGGCGGCGATGAAATGGATTGGTTTCATTTGGATTTGGATGCGTTCTTTTTCGCTCTCTTGGCTTTGACTTGAGGTGGGATGCGTCCGTGACTTGGATCGTAGACGGGGATGCCCATGCCCTGAGGTGTCTGCCAGCCTGGTTTAGGCTGGTGAGTCACATACGCATAGTAAGGCGTGGCCGTTACGTCAGGGCTAATGAAAAGTGGCGAAAACTTGGTGATCCCTTTTTCCAAGCGGACTTTGAAGGTCACTTCCTTCGCTCCGGCTGGGATGTCTTGGGTCTGATCGATGTTGCCGATGCGTAGACGGGCTTGTTTGTAGTCGAATGCTTTGCCGTAGGTGCCGTCGTTGATCGCCTTGTCCGCTTCCACCGGCCAGCGGCGCAGCGAGATCTCGTAATCGCCGGCGCGTTCCACCTCGATCGCCCAGTAGGACTCCTCAGCGACCGAGCCGTTTCTGATGTGGTTCTGGTGCCATGGCGGGAGCTTGTTGATCAGCCAATCGTGCGAGGAAAGTGCCACCAGTGGCGAGTGGTCCGAGCCGATGACCATGTAGCTGGTGAGATCGTGTTCCTTGGAAACGTCGTTCCAGAAGACATCGTAGTCGGCGCGCAGTTTGGCAACCACTTCAGGGTGCTGGGCGGCGATGTCATTGGCCTGCTTCGGGTCCTTGCGGATGTCGTAAAGTTCCTTGCCGTTCACCAGTCGCCATTGATCGGTCATGACTGCGCAGTGGCGCCATTTTTCCGGAGTGACCACCCGCTGGGTTTCCACCACCAGCGTGCGTGCCGGCCATTGTTCTCCGTCGGTGTAGAGGAGTTCTTTGATGCTGCTTCCATCGTATTTGACCTCCGGCGTTTCCAGTCCGCAGAGTTCGATAAAGGTCGGGAGGATGTCGATGTGGGCGGTGAGTTGTTCGATCGATTTGCCGGCTTCGATCTTGCCGTTCGGCCAGCGGATGATGAAGGGAACGCGGTGACCACCTTCGTATTCCGAGTTTTTGTAGCCGCGCATGTTGCCATCGTAGCCACGACCATCTTTCAAGCCCATGGCCGCAGTGCCGTTGTCGGTCATGAAAATCAGGATGGTGTTCTCAGCGAGGCCTTCCTCATCGAGCATTTTCATGAGCTTGGCCATGTTGTCATCGATGTTGGTGATCATGCCGTAGAAGGCGCTGTTTGGCACGTTGGGCACATCGTCGTAGAGCTCGGTGTATTCCGTGGGGCAGTAATACGGGCTGTGTGGTGCATTGGTGGCGATGTAGGCGAAGAAGGGTTTGTCCTTGTTCTCCTTGATGAACTTCATCCCTTCGTCGAACCAAACATCCGTGCAAAACCCTTCAAACTGCTTCAGCTCGCCATTCACGACGTAGGTGTCATCGAAGTAATCATTGCCCCAGTAATCGGGGGCCTGACCGACGCCGCCCGCCTGGTGGTAAACGACGTGTTGGAAACCTCGATCTTCCGGACGATAGGGGTAGCAATCGCCGAGGTGCCATTTTCCAAACATTCCGGTGGCGTAGCCATTTTGACCAAACACATCCGCCATGGTGGTTTCGCGACGGCGCAACATGCTGCGGCCCTGGACGGTGTGCCAGACACCCACGCGGTTCGAGTAGCGACCGGTCATCAAGGCTGAGCGGGTGGGAGCGCAGGTGGGATCGACGTGGAAGTTGTCGAGCAGCGTGCCTTGGGTCCGCAGTTTGTCGATGTTCGGTGTTTTGATCATCGTGTTGCCGTTGAAGGCCAGGTCGCCGTAGCCTTGGTCATCGGTGATGACCACCACCACGTTGGGTTTGTCCGCCCCGTGGGTCAGGGTGGGAGAGAGCAGCGTGGAGGAGAGGGCTGCGATGGGGAGCAGCTGTTTGATAAGATTCATCGGATGTTGGATTGATTCTGTGAGTTGGGGAAATACGGATTTAGAGAGCGTCGGGCGCCCAATCAGGGATGCCTTTTTCCTGAAGTTGTTTGTGGTAGCGGATGGCGAGTGGTTGTTCTTTGGCGGGGACTTTCGGCAGGCCTTCATTGACCATGAGGGGAAGGGTGGACTGCCACCAGGCGTCGAAAGATTTTCTCAGTCGCTGCACCACCTCCGGATGAGCTTCGGAGACGTCGGTGGTCTCGCCTGGGTCGTTGGCGATGTCGTAAAGTTCCTTGTGGTTCACCAGGCGCCAACGCTGGGTGCGGACAGCGCATTTTTTGTATTTCGCCGCCTCGTGTTGGCCCGTGTTCCAGCGACCGCAGTGGAAGAATAACTCACGATCCGGCCATTCGGCTTTCGGGTCTTCGAGCAGAGGAAGCAGAGTTTTTCCATCGATGGCCTGCATGTCGTTAGGTAGCTTGGCTCCGGCGAGATCGCTGAAGGTTTTGTAGAGATCAATATGGGCGGTGAGGCCGTCGATATCAACCCCTTCTCCAAGCACGCCGCGCCACTGCCAGAAGGCTGGCACGTGGGTGCCTCCCTCGTAAGGCGAGTTCTTGCCGCCTCGTAATCCCGCGTTGTGATGCACCACGCGCTGCCCGTTGAGTTTTCCTCTCAGGTGGGTGCCGCCGTTGTCGGTCATGAAAACAACGAGTGTGTTGTCCAGCGCTTGCCATGCGTTGAGTTTTTTCATCAGCAGAGCAAAGTTGCTGTCGATGTTCTCGATCATACCGTAGCGACCGGCTGTGCCTTGGTCGTATCCGAGGTCGATGAATCGCTGGGTGTATTTTTTTGGGGCGACCAGTGGCGCATGGGGGGCATTGAGCGCGATGTAGGCGAAGTAGGGGTGCTCGGCCTGGTGCTGCTTTTTGATCCATGCGAGTGCCGATTGGAAAAACACATCGGTGCAGTAACCTTGGGTCTTTACGATGGTGTCGTTGTACAGCAGGACGTTGTCGAAGTAGACATTCTGTTTGTTCGGGGGGAAATCGCCCAAGGTCACTTGGCCGATGCCTCCGGCGCCGTGGATGAGCGACTCGTTGAAGCCTCGGTTGCCCGGCAGGTAGGCCTCTTCATCACCCAGATGCCATTTGCCAAAGATCCCCGTTTGGTAGCCGGCACTTTGCAGTGCTTGGGGCAGGGTGAAGGTGCTGAGTGCCATTCTTTCACGTTGAAAGATCGTGTGGGTGACTCCATTTTTGAAGGGAGCTCGACCACTCATGATCGCCGCCCGGGTGGGAGCGCAGGTGGGACTGACTTGAAAATCGGTGAAGCGGGTGGATTTTTGGTAAAAGCGATCGATCGCCGGAGTGCGCACCACCTCATTGCCCATGCAGGAAAGGTCACCCATGCCCTGGTCATCAGTGATCACCATGATGATGTTGGGTTTCGTGCCGGCCAGCGGTTTGGCCTCGGCAATGCTTGCGGCACCGAATGACACCAGCACGCTGGCACAAAGCGTGAACGAAGATTTGATGCCATGACAAAGACGGCGGTGGCGCTGTGGGGACTCAGTTGATTTCATAGCTGCGATATACGATGATCCAAAAACTATCGAACGGGGCGGTGATGTCTACCCTTCGTTTACAGGGTAGACATCCCTACGCAGGTAGAGGACGATATCATACACCTTCGCCGCTTTCTTTCGTGTTCTTTTTTCCTCTCTTCCGATCGCTACTCACTGGCTGGCTGGGGCTCCTTGTGGCTTCCTCTGCGGACTGGGCGCAGGGTGCGGATCTTGCAGAACTCTCACTGCCGCAGTTGGAGCGGCGCTTGGGGGAAATCGATGGCGAGCTGGAGCAGCTGGCGCGTTACAGTCTGCGCAGTGGTGTCGGGGGGATCGGTTTTCGCTCCGTCTCCCATGCCAAAGACAAGTCCGGCGAGTGGGTGGAGGTGACTCTGGATCGGGCTTATGCGGTGGATGAAATCGTGCTGGTGCCCACACTGTGGCGAGACTCCAAGGACGGCTTTCGGGCCGATGGATTTCCCACGTCGTTTCGTGTGCTGCTGGGCAATGGGCACGAGGATGAAGGTGTGGTGATCGCGTCCTACGATGAGTCCGATGCTCTGATGCCACGTATTGCCCCGTTGATTATCCCGGTCGATGGCAGATCCGCCACCTGGGTGCGGATCGAAGCCACGGGACTCTCGCAGCGGGCCTTCGACCATCGTTACGTTTTCCAGCTCTCGGAGCTCATGGTGTTCAGTGGTGATCGAAATGTCGCCCTGCAGCGACCTGTTAGTGCGTCTTCGGTGCATCCGCGCGACCTGGTGCATGCCTGGGACATCCGTTTCCTCGTCGATGGTCACATGCCCTACCTGATGGACGCCGCTCATGGAGAACCCAGCTTGGCCTATATTGGATCGGTGACCAAACACCGTAGCTTTTCTCTCGATCTCGGGGCGGTGTATCCGATTTCGGCCATCCACCTTCACGCCGTGGATCAGAGTGCGACTGTGCCACAAGCGTATGCGGGACGAGTGGGGGTGCCGAATATGTTACTCATCGAGGGGGCAACGCAGCCCGACTTCTCCGATGCGGTCACCTTGATCGATGCGTCGCTCAAAGGCTTCACCGACATCGGTCCGGTCATGATGTGGGCGGTGGCGGAAAAGGGGTGCCGTTACCTGCGGATCAGCAGCCCGAGCGCCGAGAGCAATGCGCGCTTCGGATTCGCCGAAATCGAGGTGATTTCCCAGGGGAATAATGTCGCTTTGGGTCGACCCGTCCAGGCTCAGGAGCAGGACCCCAGGAAGCTTGTTCCAAAGAACCGCACGCTGGCAGCTCTGACAGACGGGAGGAACTTGTATGGTCATATTTTGCCCGTCAAACAGTGGATGGGCCAACTGGCTCGACGCCATATGTTAGAAAAAGAGAGGCCATTAGTTGTCGCGGCACTGAATCAACGTTACGCGCGCCAGAAAAGCAATCTGCAGCTGATGAGTTGGCTTGCCGCCTTGTTGGCGGCTGGCGTCGGGGCGTCGATCTTGATCTCCCGCAATGTGCGACTACGGCAGGTGAACCAGATGCGTGAGCGTTTTGCGGCGGACTTGCATGATGAGCTGGGAGCGAACATCCACACCATCGGACTGCTGGGAGATCTGGCCCGGGAGGCGGAAACGCGCGAGGAACTTATCGAATTGTTAGATCGATCAAGAGTCTACACCGAGCGCAGTGGCAGCACCATCCGGAGTTGGAGCCAGCGGCTTGAATCCCGTGGTCTCTGCGAGGATCTTGTTCAGGAAATGGAGCGCTCGGCCGAGAGTTTGTTGGCGGATCTGGATCATCAATGGTCGGTCGAAGGTGAAGAAAATTTGCACAAACTGAAAGCCCGGCAGCGCATCTACATCTTCCTGTTTTACAAGGAATGCCTGACCAATATTATCCGCCATTCCGGAGCCACACGCGTAGAGACCCGGTTGAGCGTGGGGCCGAAGTCGCTTGTCTTATCGATCTCCGACAATGGTCTGGGGCTGGACGGCGAGGTTCCGTCGTCATTAAAACGGCGCGCGAGATTGTTAGGTGGTAAAGTCAGGTCGATGAGTTGCTCGGAAAATGGAACAAACATCACCCTGGAGCTCAAGCTGTCTCGCTACCGTCTTTTTCCCTCCTTGATCCCTGCTAAATTCATCCCACTCGATTCATGAATACTCCTATCCAAGTCCTGCTCGTTGAAGATCATGCAGGTTACCGCGAGGTGATCAGTCGCACGATTCAAGCTGCTGATCAGGTCGAATTGCTCAAGCAGTTCGGCACGGCGGAAATTGCCCTGCGTGAGATTCAATGTGTGGGTCCGCAGAAGACACCCGATGTGATTCTGCTCGATCTGAATTTGCCGGGCATGTCGGGGATCGAGGCAATCCCATGGTTTAAGAAATACCTTCCGGAGGCGAATGTCATCATCCTCACTCAATCGGATCAGGAGCAGGATGTTCTCGATGCCATTGCACTGGGAGCATCCGGGTATTTGCTGAAGTCCTCAACGGCCAAGCAGGTGATCGAAGGAATCCAGATTGTAGCCGGCGGGGGCGCATCGCTGGACCCCAGCGTGGCCAAGTTTATTCTCAAAACGATGCAACAACGGCAGCCCGATGAGGAACCGAAAAAGGAACTGTCGGGGCGAGAGTTGGAAATTTTAGCTCTGTTAGGCGATGGTTTGGTGAAAAAGGAGATCGCTGAACAGTTGGGTATCAGCGTGACCACCGTGGCGTATCACATCAAACACATCTATCAAAAACTCGAGGTTCAGAATGCTCCTTCGGCAGTGGCGAAAGGTTACCGGTCAGGTTTGCTCTGAGTCTGAGCAGCTTCTCGTTAGATCGTTTCATCGAGTTCCTCACCCAGCGCTTTTTTCAAGGACGCTCCCAGTGGACCTGCCATGGCTCGGTTCCAGTCGTCAATATGATCGATGTCAGTGAGTGGCGGAAGTTGTTCCAGTGTTAGGTTCGTGTCGCCAGCCGCTACGAGCGTTTTGGCGAGCACATCGGCCTGACTCCATGGGATGTTTTGGAAAAGTTCTGGGCATGGGGACTTTAGGCCTAGCAGGTAGTAGCCTCCGTCGGTGCTGGGTCCGATGATGCCGTCACGTTGGGGGCTCGCCATGCGGGAAAAACCGGCATTGATCCAGCGGGCCCCACAGTCGGGGCAATCAGTGCCAATGATGGAAATATGCTGATAACCATCGGCGAAGCCATCGTCAAAAGCTCTGGCCATGCGCTCACCCAAGTCACCTTCACCCTGGGGTCGGAAGTCGATTTCCTGGCGGTATTTTTCACCGAGGGCAGTGGGGGAGAGGTAGACTCCTTCTTCCTCGCCGCTGCTGCCGTTCATCAGTGGGAGCAGCCAGAAACGAATCGCATCGTTGGCGTCGTCGGGTGCGTAGCAAAAGCGGATCCGACATTTCTCCAGCCCCTGAAGTTGTTTCAAGAGCACTTCCACCAAAGCCCGATAGTATCGGGCGGCCTCTTCGTGACCGACGTCTTGGGCGAGACGCGTTTTGACTTTTCCGGGCAGGGGTTCTTTGAGAAAGACGAGTAACAAGCGCATGACTTTCTGTAATCGGTATGAGGGCAATCGCCAAAGGCAAAATCGCCAAATACTTAAGATTTCTTGATTATCCATTTAGCGTTATTTATCTTGCCAGAGCCCGTAGAATGGGGGATTCTCACGGCATAGAGTCGATTCGCTGCCAGCCTTATAGTCAGCGAGCCACCTGATTTCCCAAAGGTCAGATGGATGGCTCAACAGCCTTGCCGGCATTATTACATCGCGATGGCCTCCCCAAAAAACAAACTGAAGAACCAGAAAAAAGACCGCCAACCCTGGCCCAATGAGGTGTTAGGAATTTTATTATGCGGCGGAGGTATCTTACTCCTTCTTTCCTTGGTTTCCTACTCCCCGGCGGATCTGGTGCATCTGCCATTCATCGGCGGTGATGCCACCCCTGAAGCGGGCAGCGTCAACTGGATCGGCCCGGTGGGGGCGTTCTTGGGCTATGTATTTTTAATCACCTTCGGATCGGCAGCCTATTTGTTACCCTTGACCATGATTTGGCTAGGTGTGGCCAAGCTGGCATTCGATGCCCGACCGTCCGTGCGCACCTGGATCGGTTGCGGTGTCTTCGTCCTCAGTGCCGCCGCTCTCATGGGTGTTCAGAATCTCATGCTGCAGAACTGGGCCGATGCCAATGGTTTGATTGGTGCCGGTGGCTACGCAGGATACGGACTGGGAACAAAATGCCTGGAGGCATTGCTGAATAAACCGGGTGCCATTCTGGTCCTGCTATGTGTCTATCTCGTGAGCCTCATTCTACTCACCGGACTTCATCCTGTCGCTTTCAGTAAGGCGGCATATAGTTATGTGAAAAACTGGATTCAGCAACGCAAGGAGCGTCAGCTCGCTGAGGCAGAGAAGGCATCTGCACGCGAGCGTCGCAGACTGGAACGCGACAACCGTCTGGCGAGTGGCCCGTCCCCAAGCACAGTCGCCTCCGACCCCAAACCAGCGGACCCCGCACCGGCCCGCAAGAAGCCTGCTGCGAAAAAGGCAAAGACCAAGCCGGAGGAGATCGAAGAACCTGCGGACCCCCAAGCCCAGCTCCCGCTCAAGGAGGTGCCCAAACCGCAAATCATCGATTCCTCACTGCGCCGTAAGCCCAATGCCGACCCCAATGCCAAGCCCTTCCAGAAGAAGCGTGAGGAGACAGTCGATCTTAGCACCGACGAGTATGAGAACTACGAACTCCCGGGTTTCGATTTGCTCAATATCCCCGAGCACGAAGAGCCGGAGAAGGAAGCCGATACCGATGAGTTAGTTGCCATTCAGAAAACCATCATCGATACCCTCAATGCCTTTGGCGTGGAGGTCACTGCCGGAAATATCACCCGTGGCCCGACCATCACGCGTTACGAGGTCTATCCAAGTCTCGGTTTGCGTGTCAGCCGTATCACTCAGTTAGAGGCCGATTTGGCACGTGCCACCAAGGCGGAAAGCATCAACATCCTCGCTCCCGTTCCTGGTTCCGACACCGTGGGGATTGAAATTGCTAACAACGAAAAGGTCGCCGTGCCGCTGCACGAACTGCTTTCCGATCCCGCCTTCGCCAGCGCCAAGAAGAAGATTCCTCTGGCTCTGGGTAAGGATGTCTACGGTAACACCGTCATCGGCGACCTCGCCGCCATGCCCCACCTGTTAGTGGCTGGTGCCACCGGCTCTGGTAAGTCGGTGTGTATCAACTCCATCATTTCCAGTATCCTGTTCAAGTTCAGCCCGAACGAGCTGCGCTTCATCATGGTCGACCCCAAAGTGGTGGAAATGCAGATGTATAACTCACTGCCGCACCTTGCCGTGCCGGTGGTGACCGATCCTAACAAAGTCATTGCCGCCCTGCGCTGGGTGGTCAATGAAATGGAACGCCGCTACCGCATGTTTGCCGAGTGTGGCGTGCGGAACTTCGATAGCTTTAACTCCCGTGAGCTGCCTGAAAAAGAAGAGCCGGAAGAACCGGAAGAGGTGGAAGGCGCCGAGCCGGAAGCTGAAGAGGAGTATGATCCGGAGCACATCGATTCCATCGCCCGTGCCCTGACCGACGGAGAGCTCGGGCCACCTGCTATGGACGGCTCCGATGATGACGATGACGAAGAGGAGGAGATCCCCGATCGCATTCCATACATCGTGGTGATTATTGATGAGCTGGCCGACCTCATGCAGACCGCTCCTGCGGACATGGAGATGAATATTGCCCGTATCGCCCAGAAGGCGCGTGCGGCTGGGATTCACCTGATTGTTGCCACTCAGACACCGCGTGCGGATGTGGTCACCGGGATCATTAAGGCAAATATCCCAAGCCGGATTGCTTTCCAGGTGTCCTCGAAGCTCGATAGCCGGGTCATCCTCGATGTCTCAGGTGCGGATAAACTCGTCGGTAAAGGAGATATGCTCTATCTGCCACCCGGATCCGCCAAACTCGAGCGTGCTCAGGGGGCCTTTATTTCCGATGAGGAAGTCGAGGACCTCGTCAAATTCTGCTCCAACCAGGTGGAGCAGGTGTTCGAGAAAACCGTGCAGGAGAGTATCGAAAAAGGAGGCTCTGGCGGCGACGAAGCCAACGACGTTTCGGACGCCGACGAGGAGATCGTGCAGAAGTGCATGGAGGTGATTCGTCAGGAGAAAAAGGCCAGCACATCACTGCTGCAGCGCCGACTCCGACTCGGCTACACCCGCGCCGCCCGGATGATGGACATCCTCGAAGAGCGTGGCATCATCGGACCAGGAGAAGGAGCCAAGCCGCGCGAAATTCTCATCAATGTCGGTCAGGATGAGCCTTGATCTGGAGACGATACAATCTGCGCAGCGATGAGCGGGTAATGCGTTGCTTGAAAGCCGGCGGGAGACTATCGTCGCAGGCATGAAACCGATCGCATCTGCCCAGCAAGCCTACGAACTCGTCACCGGACTTCAGACCTCCTTTGTCGAGGGTCTCACACAATGTTGCCAAGACGCAGGAACTCCCGTGGAGTTCGAATTAGTCGAATGGCAGCGCGATGGAGGAAAGCACGGTGGAGGCTCACGCTATGGCTGCGCCGACAATGCAGTTTTCAATCGGGCCTCGGTCAATGTTTCCCACATCCACTACGAAGACGATCCGAGTAAAAAATTGGCATCAGCCACGGCGATCTCCACCATCATCCATCCGCAGAACCCTCAGGCTCCATCGGTGCACATCCACATCAGCTGGACCGAGATGAAAGGTAGCGGAGGATACTGGCGGGTCATGGCGGACTTGAACCCTGCCATCGCTAAGGACGAAGACACCGCAGCTTTCCGCGATGCTTTTGAACAGTCGGCTCCCGAGCAATTGGAAGAAGGCCTCGCGCAGGGCGATAAGTATTTCTACATCCCAGCATTGGGCCGCCATCGTGGTGTTGTGCATTTTTACCTTGAGCAATATCAGACTGGAAATGCCGAACAGGATCTGGAAATGGCCACTCGTTTTGGTTACGCCGTCATCCAACGCTATGTTGAGCTGTTAGGGAAACGATTGAACGAGGGTTTCAGCGATGCCGACCGCGAAACTCAGCTCGCCTATCACTCGCTTTACTTGCTCCAGGTGCTCACCCTTGACCGGGGCACAACCTCCGGTCTGTTAGTTCATGACCAGAACGACCTCGGAATCATGGGCTCTCTTCCATCCAGAGTGAATAAGCCGCTGTTGCAATCGTGGGTTGAGAAAGTCCCAGAGGTGCAAAAGGGGTTGTTACAGGCCATTGTCGATGCCATTCCTGACAACGGGGAAGTCACCAACGAGGCTCGCCTGGATCTCGCCCAGGCTGTGCGTGGTTTCTATCAAAAACACCCTGAAGCACTCCAAGTTCAGGCGTCTGGAAATGTTGTGCCGCCAACCGTAGCGAATCATCGCTAGTAAGATTCCCCGTTGGGGAAAGAAGGGCTTTAAAACGAGTGTCAATTTTTTGGGAAGCCCAACAAAAAACCCATGGAAACGCAGAGCGTGACCATGGGTTGATTTGAATTGAAAGTGCGGCGTGTTAGACGCTTTCCGGAGTTTTCTCCTTCACCGTGCTCTGGATGCGCAGGTCGCGCAGCTGGAGAGGATCAACTTTAGCTGGTGAAGCCGACATGATATCCATGCCCTTGTTATTTTTAGGGAAGGCAATCACTTCGCGGATGGAGCTTTCACCGCAGACCAGCATGGCCAGACGATCGAGACCGAGCGCGATGCCGCCGTGTGGTGGGGCTCCGTATTTGAAGGCCTCGAGGATGTGGCCGAACATGCTTTCCTTTTCCTCCTCGGTGACACCGAGGGCGGTGAACATGGCGGACTGAAGCTCGGCTTCGTGAATCCGGATGGATCCACCACCGAGTTCGTAACCATTGAGCACCACATCGTAGGCCTGGGCGCGGAGGCCGGCGTAGCGCTGGCTCTCGTCTTCCAGATCAGCCTTGCTGGCTTCGATCAGTTTGGGCACGTCTTCGGGGATGGGGCGAGTGAAGGGGTGGTGCACGGCGTTCCACTTGTCTTCCTCTTCGTCGTAGCCGAGAAGTGGGAATTCAGTGACCCAGAGGAAATTGAGCTCGTCGTTGTCTTTGAGGACCTCTTGCAGGTCGGCACAGCAGAGACGGATTCGGCCCAACACTTCGCAAACAGTTTCCCACTCACCGGCTCCGAAGAGGATGAGGTCGCCTGGTTCGATATCGAGCTTCTCGCGCAGGGCTTCCACTTCGGCATCGGTCATGCGCTTGACGAATGGTGAACGCCAGGTGGAGCGATCTTCATCGCGCACCTGAATGTAGGCCAGGCCTTTGGAGCCAGCTTCAATCGCGGTTTGGGTGAGCTTTTCAATCTGGCCTTGAGTGGCGCCGGCAAATCCCTTGGCGTTGAATGCCTTCACCACGCCACCGTTGGCCACGGCTCCGGAGAACACGCGGAATTCACATTCTTTCAGTTCTTCGGTGAGGTCTTTCAGCTCGTAGCCGAAACGACGGTCCGGCTTGTCAGATCCGTAGGTGTTCATGGCATCGTGCCAGGTCATGCGATCGAAGCTCGCTGGGATCTCCGCATCGAGTGTGTCCTTGAACACACGCCCTAACAGACCTTCCACGAGAGCGTGCATGTCGTCGGGATTGACGAAGGAGGATTCGATATCGATCTGGCTGAATTCCGGTTGGCGATCGGCGCGCAGATCTTCATCGCGGAAGCAGCGGGCGATTTGGAAATACTTTTCAATACCACCACACATCAGCAGCTGTTTGTATTGCTGTGGAGCCTGGGGCAGGGCGTAGAAGCTACCGGGGTGCATGCGCGATGGCACGAGGAAATCACGAGCACCTTCAGGAGTGGACTTGGAAAGGATCGGGGTTTCGATTTCGCAGAAACCGTCTTCGTCGAGAAAGTCGCGGGTGGACTTGGTGATGCGGTGGCGCAGGCGCAGATTGCGCGTCATGCGGGTGCGGCGAAGATCGAGGTAACGATACTTCATCCGCATGTCCTCGTTGGAAAGTTCCTTGTCCAGCTGGAAAGGAAGCACCTCGGACTTGTTGATGATGTTGAGCTCGGTGGCGGACACTTCGATAGAGCCGGTGGCCATGTCCGGGTTGACGGTGGAAACACCATCCACTTCGGGGCGTTCTTCAACCTTGCCGGTGACTTGGATCATGTCCTCGCTACGGAGCGATTTCGCCAGCTCGGCCGCCGCGGAGTTTTCCTCGGGGCGGAAGACACATTGGGTCATGCCTTCGCGGTCGCGGAGGTCGATAAAGCTAACACCACCGTGGTCGCGATTCGAATTCACCCAGCCGATGAGGGTAACAGTTTCGCCGATGTTAGAATGATGGAGTTGGTTGCAGTGGTGGGTTCGCATGATTTTTTTTAGACAGAATGTTTCAGAATTGTTGGTGTGACCGCTACGCGATCAGTGGACCGTCGGGGGAATTGAGGTGGTCTTGGATAGCTTCGACGATGTCGGTGTTGGGGTGAATGGTGGCTTCGGTGCGGGAGCTGAGGATCTTCAGCTGCATCTCCGGGTATTCGGCTCCGATGACGAGGGCGAAGCGGGCGCCGGATTGTTGGGCTTTTTTGAATTGTTTGCCAACGTTGAGCTGTGACATTCCGAAATCGACCGAGATCCCGGCGGTGCGCAGCTTGGCGATGATGCCTAGGGCTTCGTTGCGTTTGCTCTCATCGGCAATGACCACGTAGACATCACAGGCTGGGTTGCGAGCCATCCAGGCTTCCATTTCCAGCAGCGCGTTGGGGGTCTCCTCGATGAAGTTGCGGATCACCATGTCGCCCATGGCAAAGCCGGTGGCCGGGAGATCGGCCGAGCCGTTGGAGAGGGTAGAGAGGAGTCCGTCGTAGCGACCACCGCCAGCGACGGCACGCATAGATTTGTGGGTGTCGAAGATTTCGAAAACGGCGCCAGTGTAGTAGGCGAGGCCACGCACGATGGTGAGATCAAGCTCAAGGTATTTACCAAGGCCGCGGGCTTCCAAGTTGTTTTGGATCTCACGGAAGGCCGGGGAGGCATTTTCCGGATCGTTGATGAAGGCGTCCACCTGTTTACGCGTGACACCGAAAGGCTCCAGCTGCGCATCGACGGCTTCAGGCTTGAGCTTCTCGAGGCGATCGATGATGGGAAGGAAAGCGGCCGGATCGGAAATCTGGTGCGTCTCACAGAAGAACAACCAGCTTTCGCGGTCGGACGCCCGGATGACAAAGTCGCCTTCGCGGAAGCCGAGGCTGAGCATGGTATCGATGGCCATGGCAATCAGTTCGGCATCGGCGCTAGCTGACCCTTCGCCGAGAATGTCGGCATTGAACTGGATGAATTCGCGGCCGCGTCCTTTTTGCGGTTTCTCATAACGGAAACAGGGGCCGATTTCGAACCACTTCAGCGGCTTGGGGAAGTCGCGCTGGTTGGCACCAACGATCCTTGCAAGAGAGGCGGTCAGCTCGGGGCGCAGGGTGATGTCGCGACCGCCTTGGTCCTCGAAGCGGAACAGCTGGGTGGTCAGTTCGCCGCCGGATTTTTTCAGATACAGATCGGTCGATTCCACGATGGGAGCTTCGTATTCACTGAAGCCGTAGCGATGCGCCACATCGCGCCATACAGAAAACAAATAATTGCGCACCGCACAATCGCGTGGCGTGAAATCCCGGAATCCGGGCAGGGACTGAAATTGTTTGTCGGCCATGTGGGCGCGGAAATGGCACAAGCTGCCCCTATAATCAAGCGAAATGGGGTAAAAGCCGGACTTGATTGGGCTGTGGGAGATTCCCTAAAGGAGCTGATATGCACCTGAGTGCAGTGAGTGATTCGGTTCTTGTGATTATGCGGATGTTATTTAATATCAGTGTCTAGCGTGAGTCGTTTCGTTTGTTTCGCTCGCCAAACCACACATCACAGGGAATGAAAAAAATCATCTATCTCGTTCTCATCGCGTTTGCCGTGGCCTTGGTGAGTTCGGAGGACATCAGGAAAAAGACACTACGATCAGTGACCGTAGTGATCAACGGTTTAGACCGCTTGATTTTTCGAGGCAATCACGTGGAAACACGAATTGTGGATGAAGATAGCTACGATGATGTCGTCCAAGAGCCAGGTCGGCTGGTGGTCGCTTACTTTGTGAAGGACCTGACCTCCGTGGGGAAATCCCAGTCGGTAGGTTTGGACCAGAAGCTGAGTGAACTGCCGGCCAAGGTGTTGCTCGCTAAGGTTCAGGGCAATGAGAACCGAGCGTTGCTGGATCGTTTGAAAATTCGCAATCTTCCTGCGATTCGTATTTATCGCGAAGGTCAGTTAACGCGTAGCTTCGATGCGCCAATTGTTGATGAGCAAGTGATCGAAGCAATCGAATTTATGCTGCGCAATTGGAGGTCCTCAACATTGAGCAGACCTCAACCGATGAATGGCCTGCCAGAGGGCATTCATGTGGAAAAATAAAAGAGAGAAACTGACCGCAGCTCCATAAAGCGGAGCTGCGATGTCAGTGAGAATGTTAGACCGCTGCTTCGTCAGCGATGGCAATGGCGTAGTCGCGGTTCAAGCGAGCGATGTTATCAACGCTGATTTCTTTCGGACAAACGGCTTCGCACTCATACTGGTTGGTGCAGTTGCCGAAGCCTTCACTGTCCATTTGACGGACCATGCCGAGCACGCGTTTGTTCTTCTCGGGTGCACCTTGTGGCAGCAAATTGAGGTGCGCTGCCTTGGCGGATACGAAGAGCATGGCGCTGGCATTCTTACAGGCCGCGACACAAGCACCACAACCGATGCAAGCTGCTGCGTCCATCGCTGCGTCCGCTTTGGTTTTGGCCACAGGAAGGTTGTTCGCATCCTGGGCAGAGCCGGTGCGGACGGAGACATAACCGCCAGCGGCGATGATACGGTCAAAGGCGGAGCGATCGACAATCAAGTCACGCAGAAGCGGGAATGCCTTGGCGCGGAACGGTTCGATCCAGATGGTCTCGCCGTCTTTGAATTTGCGCATGTGCAGCTGACAGGCGGTGATGCCGCGCTCTTTCGAGTGAGGGATGCCGTTGATAGTCAGTGAGCACTGACCGCAGATACCTTCGCGACAGTCGTGGTCGAAGTGGATCGGGTTGCCGCCGTCGTTGAGGATGCGCTCGTTCACGATGTCCAACATTTCCAAGAAGGAAGCAGACTCGGGGATGTCGTGGGCGTCGTAGGTTTCGATGACACCTTCATCGTTAGCATTATTCTGACGCCAGACTTTGAGTTTCAGATTTAACATGGTAATCGGAATTAGGAAATTGGAATTGGGAAATAGGGTAGAAGCTGCCAGATGGCGGCTGAATCACTAGGCGTAGCTACGGATGGCGAGGTGGATGTTCTCGAAGTTGAGGTCTTCACGGTGCAGGGTCGGCTCTTTACCCACTCCATTGAATTCCCAAGCGGCGACGTAGGCGAACTCCTCATCGCGGCGCTGGGCTTCACCTGGCTGGGTTTTGCCTTCCTTGACCTCCGGTGAGTCTTCGGTGAACTGGTATTCCAGACGGAAGTGACCGCCGCAGGACTCTTCGCGCTGCAGGGCGTCGTAGCACATGGTTTCGGCGAATTCGAGGAAGTCGGCGACGCGGCAGGCTTTCTCGAGCTCGGAGTTCAGGCTGTCGTTGGTGCCAGGCACGCGAACGTTTTTCCAGAACTCGTCGCGGATTTGTGGGATCAGGCGCAGTGCTTCCTCTAGGCTCTCCTTGGTGCGGGCCATGCCGCAGTGGTTCCACATGACGAGACCGAGCTCGCGGTGGAAGCTGTCGACAGTGCGGTTGCCATTGACCGAGAGCAGGGCGTTCATGCGATCCTTGACTTCGCTTTCCGCGCGCTTGAATTGATCCATGTCCGTGGTGATGGAGCCTGGAGTTTCGTTGGCGAGGTAGACGGCGATCGTGGTCGGAATGACGAAGTATCCATCGGCCAGACCCTGCATCAGTGCGGAAGCACCCAGGCGGTTGGCACCGTGATCGGAGAAGTTGGCTTCGCCGAGGCAGTGCAGACCCGGGACGCTGGTCTGAAGGTTGTAGTCGACCCAAAGTCCGCCCATGGTGTAGTGCACCGCTGGGTAGATCTGCATTGGGGTGGAGTAGGGATCGTCACCGGTGATCTTTTCATACATTTGGAAAAGGTTGCCGTAACGAGCGCGGATGGTGTCCTCGCCGAGGCGGGCGATGGCATCTTTGAAATCGAGGAATACGCCGAGTCCGGTAGGAGCAACACCGCGACCATCGTCACAGGCTTCCTTGGCGGCACGGGAGGAAACGTCACGCGGTGCGAGGTTTCCGAAGGATGGGTATTTGCGCTCCAGGTAGTAATCGCGATCTTCTTCGGCGATGTCAGCAGCGGTCTTCTTGCCTTCGCGGATCGCCTTGGCGTCCTCCTTGGTCTTGGGCACCCAGATCCGGCCGTCGTTTCGCAGCGACTCGGACATCAGGGTGAGCTTCGATTGATAATCACCACTCACTGGGATGCAGGTGGGGTGAATCTGTGTGTAGCAGGGGTTGGCGAAGTAGGCGCCACGTTTGTGCGCACGCATGGCGGCGGAAACGTTGCAACCCATGGCATTGGTGGAAAGGAAGAAGACGTTGCCGTATCCGCCGGTGGCGAGGATGACAGCATCTCCAGCGTGGGAGGAAATCTCACCGGTGACCATGTCGCGGACGACGATGCCTTTGGCGTGTCCGTCCACCTTGACCACATCCATCATCTCGGTGCGGGGATACATGGTGACGCCACCTTTGCCGATTTCCTTTTCCAGTGCCTGGTAGCAACCGATCAACAGCTGCTGGCCGGTCTGGCCACGTGCGTAGAAGGTGCGGGACACCTGAGCGCCACCGAAGGAACGGTTGTCGAGCAGGCCACCGTATTCGCGGGCGAAGGGCACGCCTTGGGCGGTGCACTGGTCGATGATGTTGTTGGAAACTTCGGCCAGACGATAAACGTTGGCTTCGCGAGCGCGGAAGTCGCCACCTTTGACGGTGTCATAGAACAGACGGTAAACGGAGTCGCCATCGTTCTGGTAGTTCTTCGCGGCGTTGATACCGCCCTGGGCAGCAATGGAGTGGGCGCGGCGTGGGCTATCCTGATAGCAGAAGCATTTCACCTTGTAGCCCATCTCGGCAAGTGAAGCGGCGGCGGCACCACCGGCGAGACCTGAGCCCACGACGATCACGGTGTATTTCCGCTTGTTCGCCGGGTTGATGAGCTTGGAGTCCATCTTGTGTTTGGTCCATTTTTGTTCAATGGGACCTTCTGGAATTTTGCTATCGAGTGACATGGTGTGGGAAAGTGTTCGGTTTGAAATATTCAGTGATCAGATCGCTTAGTGTGCGTCCTTGAGGATGCCTTCGAGACCCAGTGCTTTGGCGTCTTTGACGGCTTGTTCGGTTTGTTGCAGTTCCTCTTTACCGTATCCGAAGAAGCAGATGCTCACCGGAATGGAGATGAAACCAACGAAGATGATAAGGGCGTAGGCCTTCGAGAGCAGGTTGATTGGGCCAGCCGTCTTGCGGGTGCGCAGACCGAGGGTCTGGAAGATCGATCCAACACCGTGGCTCAGGTGGGAGCAGAGCAGCCCCATGGCGATGATGTAGAAAATGGAGACGAAGAAGTTCTGGAAACCTTTCACGGTCATGGCCCAGCTCTGGCCGAACTCGGCGAGTTCGCGAAGATCAGGGGAAACACGCACGGTGTAGTGCAGAATGTGGAAGATGAAGAACACCAGGATGGTCAATCCACTCCAGATCATGATTCGCGACGAACGGGACGCGACCATGGTGGCTTCTTTCTGGTAACGGGTGGTGCGGGCCGCGCGGTTCAGCGCTACCAGCTGGACGGTGGCCAAGATGTGGAGCACCAGGGAGACCAGCATCAGAATCCGGAAGACCCAGATTCCCCAGCCGTGCATCATGTGATGCAAAAAGTGGGCGTATTCGTTAAAGTCGGCGGAACCTTGGAAGATCAGCAAGTTGCCAACCAGGTGACCAGCGAGGAATAAGACCAGAAAAAGTCCGGTGAGAGCGACGACAAGTTTCTTGCCGATGGACGAGTGCCAGAAACGGCAGAGAGAGCAGGTGGATTGACTCATGGAGTGATTGGAAAGTAGACGCGCGAATGCTTAATAGAATTACTGTGGAAATCAAGAACCAACCAAGGTGGAATCAATATCTGCACAGGAATTCGCAAAAAATGAAGCCCGACAGGTGATTCCTGCCAGGCTTCGAAAGGTGGTTCAACTTATGAGAGGTTAGAAAAGTTCACCGTCGTTGAAGAATCGCTCCAGCTCGGCGGCGGCTGTTTCAGGACCATCGGAGGCGTGACAGACGTTGATCATCATGTCGGTGCCAAAGTCACCACGGATGGTTCCTTCAGGAGCTTCCTTGGAGTTGGTTGGTCCGAGTAGGTCACGCACGCGGTCGATGACGTTGTCACCGGAAAGTGCGAGAGCAATCACGGGGGACTTGCTCATGAAGGCGGCGATCTCAGGGAAAAACGGCTTGTCCGCGACGTGGGCGTAGTGCTCGGTGAGGATGGCGTCGTCCAGTTGCATCATCTTGATGCCACGGATGTTAAAGCCTTCGGCTTCGAAGCGGGCCAGCACGGAGCCGACGTTTTTGTTTTCAACGGCGTCTGGTTTGAAAAGGATCAATGAAGTTTCCATGCGCGTGGCTTTAGCGGGGAAACTAACGCTTGGCAATCTCGAATCAGCCTTTTAGCGCGAAGAAACGGTCACTGATAGGACGGGGGATGAACCTGGCCCCACCTCGCTTGGGTGGGGCCAGGCTTTTAGGCTCCCATTTTCAGTCGCATGAACGGAGCTGGCCTGCGTCGTTTTTTCAGAAACGATGGCAGTTCATTCGTTCGGCTGAAGCAGAACTTGCGCGGCAGCTGGGTATAAAGCGACGTTGGTGCGGTCTTGCAGTCGTTGCCTTTGTAGCAAATACCACTCTCCGGCGTATGGTAGTAGATGGTTTGGATACCAATCTCGTCGATCAGTAAACGCAGGGTGGCTGCCAGCATCGCCTCGTCCCACATCACGCGAGATGCCGCCAGAATATCCTCCCAGTAATGGATCAGGAATTCCCGCGTTAAGGTGACTCCGCCCCAGCGGATGCTCTTGGCACCTTTGTTGCGCATCAAGCGATTGACCGCCCACTGGGTGTCGCGGATGCGATCGTTCTGGATCTCTTCAATCAAGGCTTCGCCTCGATCCAGGTCCAGATCAATGCGCGACCACGCCAAGGTCCGGTGACGGCCCTGGCTCACTGGGTGGCAGTAATACTCGAATGGATCATTGGCGCGCTCGGGGATGTGTTTTTCAACGAAGCGTGCATCGCGCTCGTTCAGGTTCAGCTGAAGCACGAGGTTCACTCCCTTGCGACTTTTCTGATCGTGGCCGTCGTAGGTAGCGAGCGACAGCCGGTAGACTTCCGGGTTGGATGGCTCATACCAGGCTAGATCGGAGGCCGAGAGGGTAGGCTTTCCGAGTCGGCCGACGATATTACGCACCGCCGGTTTTTCTAACAGCCTGCCAAATGGAGACTGCTTGAGGTTCTGGATGCTACGACTTTCTCCCACGGCCTTTTGCAGCAGTTGGAAAGCGTAGAGGTCTTTGCCGTAGGGAAACAAGGTGCGTCCACGTGGCAGACACTCGATGATTTCACGGGCATGTTCAGGTTTCATAGGATGAAATAGATATGTGTTAGGTTGTCGATCCAGGTCGGCTGGATCGGGGCACAGTGGTGCCAGGTGTTAGGTTCGGGTATTTTTTACCGGCGAACTTAGAATAGGGTGTACGAAGCGGGCGGCGCTCGGACGGATGACTCTATCCAGTGCCTCTGGACACAAGGGGCCAAGAACGGTCGTGACCGAGGTGACAACGGTGCAGGCAGATCATGCGCGTGCACATTGATTCCGCGATGGGAATCATCGATCCGGAACTCCAGACGCCCTGATCAAAAACTGTGATCAGGGGGATGTTGGGTTCAGCCGCGAAAGCCGGGCTTTCGGAAGATGGGGAAGAAATAACACATAAGCCAGTTGGGTTACGTTAGACGCATGCAAATGACCATAAATTGAGCGTTTGGTCAATCATTTAGAATGCGTTCTGACGAGTTGCGCTATCTAGCAACGCTCTAACACCCACTGGTATTCCTTGGCGATTTGATCTTCGATGGTGATCTGAAGGTCGCCGGGGAGCACGCCCCAGGTGTAGGTTTCAATCTCGAAATGGGTGCAGAAATCAGGGTGCTCTGCGAAGTATTCCAGCGCATCCACGGCGTGCGATTGCGTCGAGCGCAGCGGAGCTCCCGGTTCGGCGTAGAGGGGGATGTGGAAATGGATCCGCCCCGCTACTGGGTCGGGCGGAGTGGGTTGGGTGTTTTCTATCGAGGCGAAGAAGTCGGGGAGGTCACGGTGTCTTGTGAGGTGACCGTCGGAGTCCAACACAATCACCTGGTGGAAGTAGGTGGGTTCGTCGAAGCTGCGGATGGATTCCAGAGATTCTTGTGAAAGGGGATCGAATTCCAAGGCGCTGGAGAGGTGGACTTTGGAAATGCGGATGCCTGCGGCTCTGAGGGCGTCGAGCGACTGGCGGCAGTCGTTGAACTCAAGCGCGAAGTGGCAGGTGTCGTAGTTAATACCGACTCTGCGTTTGATCAGGTCCGGGTTGGACGCGACCTTGAGGAATCGATCGAAAAACGCCAACGACTCCTCGGTATTTTCAAAATGCCCCAGAGGCTCCGGCTCGAGGCCGAGGTGTAAGTCTCTATTATACTGCTGTGAGAATTCCTCTATTTTCTCCGCGCAGATTTCCAAGTTTTTGAAAATCGGGGCGTCGTCGGCTTCGAATTGTTTGTGCGAGCCAGGGAGGGTGGAGACCGAGCCATCGATGCCTTCCGGCACCAGCTGGGCGATGATGGAGAAGAGCTTGATGGTGTAGTCGAGTCGTTCGTCGCTGGTCCAATCGGGCAGGAAAACCTGCTCTTTCACGCGAGTGCCGTGGAAGCTGCCGTAGGGGAAGCCGTTGATGGTAAACACGTAGCAGTTTTCTTGCTCCAGCCATTGTTTGAAATCGGCGAGGTTGCTGCCTTCTAACAATTCATCAGCAGCGCGTGCGGAAAGACGGAGGCCGATGGCGTAGCCGGGCGCAGGTGCCGATGGAGCGACCTTGTCTCTAACGGTCAGCGTATGTTCCTTCAGTGCTGTTAGGGTTTCTTCCCAGCTTTCAGCGGGGTGAATATTGGTGCAATAGGCCAGATGAGCGTTCGCGATTTTCAAAACTTGGTGTTCAGTGTTAGAGATTAAAACTTACACGCCCTCTACGTTGCGGATCTCGAGAATTTTCACCAATCCGGCAAACGGGTCTTTGAAAAAGAGCACCGCTTGGCGACCGAGAATCTTCACTTCGATCATGCGTCCTCGGGGATCAGGCTGGCGGTAGTCGCCCACGGTTTCCGGATTGCGTTCCAGCTGCGAGATGAACTCGGCTACCGGTTCAGGCTTTCCGAGCCCTGCGAGATGATCGGCAGCGTGACTGTGGATGTAGACGAGGGTGTTCATTGGACGAGGTAGGGCGGCATGGCCTCATGCCGCCGGGTGGTGCGTGAAATATTGGGAGGGCTCTTTGAGCTGGTTGAAGCGTGTTGGTGATAGGGCATGAATTGCTCCGATCCGGCAGATTGAGGCCAATCTGCCCTACCGGTTGTCACCTAGTGACTGCTTGGTTTTTTCCCAGGTCTTCCAGTTTTCAGGTTCTGCGTCGTCGATGCGTTGGTGCATGACGGGCATCACCAGCTGATTGCGCTTCATCCGCTCCATCAACAAGAAGCCCGCAATGTGGTCCTGTTCCGTGTGGGGAAGTTTCGCCAGCGTGGCTTTCAGCTCCTCGAGATGATCGGAATCCATGGTTTAGAGGTTGAAGTTCTTCGATTGGCTGAGGAATTTCACCGGATTGTCATAGACGATCTTGCTGATGATTTCCTCGCTGTGCTGGCGTTTTTTCATCTCGATGGTGCACTTGGCCACGGCGAGGGGATCGGAGATGCCCCAGTCGCAAGCGGAGTTCATCCAGATGTTTTCCATGCCGAAGTTTTCGAGAATATCGATGGCGCGACCCGGGGTGCATTTCGATTCGGGGTAAAGGGTCATGCCCGCCCAGAACCCGGCATCCAGGACCAGGCCTGCGGTGTGTTCCTCGACGTGGTCGATGATGATTTTTCCCGGATCAATATCGGCGTTTTTCAAGGCGTCAATGATGAGCTTGGTTCCCTTGAGTTTGTCCTCCAAGTGGGGTGTGTGAATTAACACCGGAGTATCGTATTTCTTGGCAATCTCGACGTGTTCTTCGAAAATCGCCAGCTCACTGACGGTATTCTTGTTCAAGCCGATCTCACCGATGCCGAGCACGGTGGGGCAGTCCATGAACTCGGGGATGATCGCCATGACTTCGCGTGCAAATCCGGCATCTTCAGCCTCCTTCGGGTTGATGCAGAGCCAGCAGTAGTGCTCGATGCCGAACTTCTTCGCTCGCGCTGGTTCGTATTCGGTCAGTTGGCGGTAATAATCGTAAAAACCTTGGGGGGATGAGCGATCAAAACCCGCCCAAAAGGCAGGTTCACAAATCACTTCACAGCCAGCCATGGCCATCGCTTGGTAATCGTCAGTCGTCCGGCTCACCATGTGAGCGTGTGGTTCGATATACTTCATTTCTGTAATGGGTGGTAGATGGTCAGTGGCTGTCGCCTACTTGCGTGCAGCCCCGAAGGCGCCTTGAATGGTGGCCTCTGGAATGGGCTCGTCGGAGTGATCAGACAGGGCTTCGAGCACGGCTTGAGCGCGTGGCTTGTCGCCTGGGTTGAGCATGGCTTCGAGAGCCTTGTGAAATCCGTCGTAACGGAAATCAGTTTCTCCCTCGTGGCGATCGATCCGATCCAAAAAGGCGGCGATGTCGATCAACTTGTATCGAGAGTCCATGAAATAGAGATCGAGGATGTCTTGCTTGCTGGGCATGAAAACAACGTAAATTCTAAATTCGAAATTCCAAATTCTAAATTTTGAGATACATCAATTTCATGAGCGACAGCGAACATGACCAAGACCAACGCGATTTCGGCCCCCAGCCACTCGACCGGATGATGGACGAGTGGGGCATTGGCAATCACGACATGGTTGAAGTTTCCACCGAGCAACTGACCCACAAGCAGGTGCAAAAGGCGCGCAAGGGACGCAGACTGACCCTGAAGATGATGCAGAAAGTCACCCGCGCATTCAACGTCGCTATCTGGCACCGACTCGACAAGGAGCAGAAGGAAGCTTACTACGAATACATGCACCGCGATCTGTTCAGTTACGCCAAGGGATACGACGCCGACTGGGTCGACCCGAATGCCGAGATCGCAGCAGCGGTCTCCGAGCAGGAAAAATAGCCTGCCGTATCAGGGCCGATAGCTCAAAGCTGAGGGACGTTAATGTTTCCTCATCAGACCGCTGGTGAGCATGGCCTGAGTCAGCGGTTAGCGGGGGATAAGCAGCATCCAAACCACTGGCTGCAAAAGTCTCGGCGCGAGCCCCCCACGGTGGCATTTTCGGATGTCTGAGAAGGCAATTATGCACTCCTGAGCATAGTTATGACTCTCTTGGTGATCGTTTGATGGTGCATTTGGCGTTTTGTTAGTTGGACATTCTCCATCATGATGAAAATACGCCACCTATTACTACCGCTGACCCTCTGTTCCGGATTCCTACTTTCACCGACGCTATCCGCCAAGGAGACGCTAAGCGAGGTTCCTAAGGAAAAGCGTCACGTTTATTTGCTCATCGGGCAGTCGAATATGGCGGGTCGTGCGACCTATGATAAGGCGGACGAAGCCCCGGTGCCCCGATGTTTTCTCCTCAACGATGACGATCAATGGGAGCCCGCAAAGAATCCTTTGAACCGCTATTCCACCATACGCAAAAGTCTGAAAATCCAGAGAATGAACCCAGGCTACGGCTTTGCCCAGTCGATGACCGCAGCCGACCCCTCGGTGAGAATTGGTCTCGTGGTCAATGCCAAGGGGGGCACCAAGATCTCCCAATGGGGAAAAGGCACCGAGTTCTACAACGAGGCTGTTCGGCGCGCGAAGGAAGCGCAGAAAAGCGGCACGTTGATGGGTATTCTCTGGCACCAGGGAGAGGGGGATTCGCGCAGGTCGTCCAGCTATTTGAAAAGCTTGGCTAAGCTCATTGCCGACCTCCGCAAGGACCTCAATGCCCCGCAGCTTCCGTTCATTGCCGGCCAAGTTTACTACGATGCCAAAAACAAACCGAACACCGAGAAAATCAACAAGGTGATCGCCAAGCTGCCGGAGGAAGTTCCTTTGACTGCCTATGTTTCCTCGGAGGGATTGACGACCTTTGATCACACCCACTTCGATGCCGCAGGCAGCAAGGAGCTAGGAAAACGTTACGCCGAAGCTATGCTCAAGCTACATGCCAAAACGGCAGAAGCTCCCGCTGGAACTTCTGCCGAGTAAGGAGGTTAGACGGTGTGGGCCTATTAGCAGGGACGGTTAGTGATCGCAGATGTCGAAGTAGTTTCTGAGGAAGTAGCGCGCTACTCGAATTCGTCGATGGGTGTGAACCCGCATAGCGGGGGTGGTGGATATCACGTGAACGAAGTTGTTTGAGTGATTACTCTATGTTGTGATTCAATAAGACAGGTGGAGAAATAACGCCGTTGACCGGACTTTGGTGTCACTGTATTGAATAGCGTTGTGTCAGCTTCTGATAATCAGCTCGTTCTTCGGTATAGTAGAGCTTCCCGTATAGAAAATATTGGAACTGACATGACGCTCTCTCTGGCGGCAAATGTTCCAGCTGGCGAAGATGCTCCGTTTTTTCAAGGGCAGTTCCGCAATGCAAGGCTATTGGCGCGAGCTTTGAATATTATGGCTCGTGTAGTCGGTGAGCGATGGTTTGACCCAGCTGAGGTGGCTCGTTCTCGGCAGATGGATCCTGTGGTCACTTCTGGATGTGGCCATTTACGCTTTGAAGGTTTTTCGGCGTGTCGTTCGGTTTATGGTCGGATTGATGTGCTTCCGGAGGGTGTGAATGTGGTGCAGGAAAAGCGAGGAACGACGAATATCGATTTTAATCAAGAGATGTGCCGGGCACTGGGCAGGGTTCGGAGAGGCCAGGACCTGAGTGTCTGTGTGTCGCGGGACGATTTTTTGTTAACTCGCGACGACGAAACGGTGATCGAGAAAAAAGTGAAGCTACCGTTGAGCTGGATTAAGGGCTTTGCGAGCGTTCAGGCGATCGTCTCTGAATTTGGAAAAGTGCTGTCGCTTGACGGAGTGGCCGCGAGAGATTTGTTCGCCCAGTTACCCCAAGTGGGCGATAGCAGGGATACTCACTGGCTTTCACCTGACCCGAATAGACCAAGGATAAGTCGCATTCAGACACAGGGAGCCATTCAGCTCTCCGGCGGGCGGCGCTTGCTGGCTTTGCAGGAGTTGGTGCCTTTTGCAGCTTCATTAACGATCCACGCGAACAACGACGGAACAATGAGTAGCTGGACGTTGAGCTTTGAGGGTTTCAGAATAGGGATACTTATTTCACCGGAAGTATGGCGAGGATTTTCGGGAGAAGGAGCCGCGTTGGGTGAACTTGTCAAAGTAGATGATCGCGTTGATGAGGTTCGTGCACACTTGGCGGATACCGGATTGATTGATCCCGAGGTATTGGCGATTCATTGTGGCATTGATTTACCGACACTTCGTCGAGTTCTGGCGCGACTGGCTTCTCAGGGCTTGGTGGGTTTTGACCAAATGACGGGGAGTTGCTATGAGCGGGTTTTGCCTGGGAGCGAACTGTTGGTAGAAAAGGTGAATCCACGGTTAGTGAGTGCTCGAAGGTGGCTGGAGGATGGTCGAGTAATAGTTGATAGGCAGAAAGAAGACGAAATCCATGCTCACGTAGATTTGGGCGAGGGGCGTAATTACCAGGTTGCTATCGCAGGGAAACGCTTCCGGTGTAGTTGTTTTTGGTGTGGTCAGTTCGGTGAAAGCCGCGGGCCTTGCGCTCATGTATTGGCCGTTCACTTATTGATTGATGCTAGATAAAATGATGAAGGTTTTTAAACAACTATGTGAGATTGAGGATATGCCGAAGCAGATTGGTCTATTGTTAGGTATTGATCCATCGGATTTCGCAGAATTGGAAGCTGCGGCTCTAACACATCACCAAGTTTTAGAGGCTGAGCGTGAGGGGATTCGAGAGGCCCTTAATCGGGATGAATGGAATTTTTCATTGTCCTATACGGATTATGATCGGCGAATTGAAAGGGAGGCAGATGCCGTCTCTTGGTCGCTGCTGGTAACTGGGGTTCGTCACGATGAATTAACTGGTGTCATCAAAAGTGCGATTCGGCCCTGTTTACCATGGTTCAATGACCCACAAATGGCTGAGTTTTATGTGTCCAGCAATCCTGGCTGGCTCATTGAAATGTTGGATCTCGCCGCGGAAAATGCCAGATATTATTACGCTTCAGTTGCTCAGGGGTTGTTTCCATATGTTCGCACCGGTGTCTATCCTCGACCACTAACAGGTCACCCTTACTACCTGCAGTTGCCCCTGCATATGCAGAGCCACTTTCAACTCGGAAGCGGCGAGTTGGCGGCCTTTTTATTGGAGGACGTGGAATTTGTTGAGCACGATTTACCTGAATCTGTTCGTTTGTCTAACCGAGGCTCCGAGGTATATGCGCCATGGGCTGGATTTGCGTGGAGGGCTCACATTTCTAACTATTTACTACAAGTTGATGATTGCCACCACACGGAACTTGCTAGATATGACGCGGAAGCGCTGAGTGAACCTTGGGGGAAGAACAAAAGTCCCGCTCCCGAATGGGTGAACCCGTCGAAGGAGGCTGAGCTCTACTGGCAAAATGGCAAGCTGCCGCGGCCAGATGCATGGGTGCCCAGTGAATTGACATTGGCTTTACGACATTTGAGTGCCGAGGGTTCGATCAATTTAAAGCCATTTCTAACGGAGCTATTGGGAACGATAGCAAGTGAAACAAAGGAATTTTATTCTCGCGATCTGAGGAGAGCGTTTGAGTTAATCACAGACGGTGCCAGCGGAGCTATTTTACCCTACTTCGATGATTTGCTAACGTTGCTAGCAAATCCTTTCCCTCCTGTAGTGCGATTTTCATTAGAGCAAATTGATAAGATTATTGTGGTACTTGGGCCTGACGATCTTAAATCCATCGCTGATGAAATAGTTCCTGTGTTTACTCATGTGAAGTCGAAGCCCTTGCTGGTTTTTGCGATCGGAGTTCTTTGCCGGCTGTGTGATGCTATGCCAGATCAAAGGGAGCACCTGATAGAGATGGTGGCACCGCTATTACAGCTCAAAGCGGCTAATGTTCAGAAGGCAGTGCTGAAAATGCTCGGAGAGAAACCTGACAAGGGAGATGAGCTGCTTCGGTTGCGGATCTCTGCCTTCGAAAATTCAATTTTAGGATCTCTCAAGGAAAAATTCAAGCCATGGACCGAAGACAAGATTGTTTCCAACGAAGTTGTGAATGTGATCGAACGGGTGGATTTCCCAATCGGGGAGCCTGTAAAGCCTCAGAAAGGAATCGATGATGTGGTGTATGCTGCCAATGAGCTGTTGTCCGCAAAGGCACCGGATTCAATTCAACTTGAGCTATTCTTAGATGGCTTGGCTCGTATCGATCGCTCGGATCGTCAGACGTTGATAGATGCTTTTCTAGTTTTTGAAAAGCGAGCCGAGAAGCTGTGCGCAGATCCGTGGCAACATTGTCCTGTTCGAGTTTTTATCGCACAGACGATTATCGCTGTTCGCGGAGTGCAGAACAGCGGATGGCACTCTACGCTTGAGGGAGACCACATTGTGGGGACGATGCGATTCTTGCGATGCAGAGTGAAGGAAATTTTGGAAATCTTCCTCGAGGGCAAGGCAAGGTCTCTCATAGGGAGACCTTCAACAGGTCTAGGGTTTGTGTCGTTCTCGGATCTAGAATTGAGAGTGCGTGCCATCATAGCAGATGGGCATGAAGTCGGATTTACTGACATGGTGCAAGGGCTTGCACGCTGGGACGGACGAGACGCCAAATTAAGTAAACCAGTGAAGCCAGATGATCCTGAGGCACTTCGTGTCATTTCATTTCTTGTCGATGGTGTGCTGCTGGGATGTGTCGAAACTGTCGAGTGGTGGATTACTGCGGCGAGAATGCGAGATCCAATGTGCAGCTTAGCCGAAATCGCTGGCCTGGCTGAGTTATTGCCGCTGAGTGTGCCTGAGTGGTCAAATTTTTGTGATTTCAGCAGACTGTCCAGTTACGATAACGGAACTTATCCTGACCCCGCCGATCCAGCTCCTCTCGTGGATAATGACGGAGTTTATTTCCGAGATTGCAAAGATGCATGCCTTCTTGAGTTAATATCCATGCCTTTTGCTAGGTCGGAAGAATTGAGGAATCCGTCGATGGTAAATTGGACACTCTCTGCTGTTCCTGGATATTTAAATTTGTTTCTATTTCAGAATGTGGGGGCGGTAACGGTCCAAGCCCTGGCGGACCGGCGATTACAAATTGGCGTCGGTTATGCGCGGCACATGGTATACTTGTTGGCTGCAGAAGACCGTGTGCAACGAGAAGGTGCCCCAGAACTCTGGTTAATTGCTGAGCAGGATGGACAAATGGATGCTGCGATGTCTCATCTCCGCCTCGTACTGGGAGTCGGGCTCAATAGTGCGTTTGACTTTGCGTTTCCTATGCGCCGAGTGGTGCCGTCCTTGAGGGCTGTGGCCGATTTAGATGCACGTCTAAGGCCCCGTGTCCGTGATTTGATTCTGGGAGCGTTGGAGGATGGGGTTTTGCAAGACTCGGAAGTCTTGCAAAAAATTAACCCGTTAATCAAGCTGGCGTTAGATCTATCTTTGGAGGTGCCGACCTCGTTATCGTTTGATTTTACCAAGCTCGAGAGTGTCTCGCTCCCGAAAGCGGCAGAGGTCACCTTGAAGAAGTTGAAGCAACAGTTGGTCTGAGCTGAAAACTACAGAAAATACTCCACGCCTGCCTTGAACAGTGGTTGGTGTTTGTTGCCGGGGATGTTCTTGGCGACGTTTTCGCCGCGGCGCTCGGTGTGACCCATTTTTCCTAACACCCGGCCGCATGGGCTGGTGATGCCTTCGATGGCGTAGAGCGACCCGTTAGGGTTGTGCTCGATGGCCATGGAGGGATTACCTGCCAGGTCGGTGTATTGGGTGGCGATCTGGCCGTTGGCGGCGAGGGCTTTGATTTCCTCATCGCTGGCGTAGAACTTTCCTTCGCCGTGGGAGAAGGGGACGTTGTGGAGATCGCCGACCTCGGTATTGGCCAACCACGGGGAGAGGGTGGAGGCAATGCGGGTGGTGGCGTAGGTGGAGATGTGACGACCGATGTCGTTGAATGTTAGGGTCGGTGCGCCCGGTTGCGGATCGCGGATTTCGCCGTAGGGGACGAGGCCGGTTTTGATCAGTGCTTGGAAGCCGTTGCAGATGCCGAGCACCAATCCGTCGCGGTTCTTGATCAGGTCCATGATGGCGTCCGATACCTGCGGGTTACGCAGCACGGTGGCGATGAATTTGCCTGAACCGTCTGGCTCGTCACCGGCTGAGAAGCCACCGGGGATCATCAGGATCTGCGACTCGCGGATCTTGGCGGCCAAGGCGGCGAGCGATTCTTCGACCGCTTGTGGGGTCAGGTTGCGGAAGACGAGCATTTCGGCATCGGCTCCGGCCTGGTTGAAGGCTTTGGCGGAATCGTATTCGGAGTTGGTGCCGGGGAAAGTAGGCACCACCACGCGTGGGCGAGCTCCGGATTGGATGCTGGCCGATGACTGACGCGATGCGCTGTCGCCCTCGTAAGAGAAGGTATCAACCTCGCTGTGCGCCGGCTCGATGTGGCTCGGGTAGATGGGCTCCAGGGTGCCGGTCCAAGCGGCGATGAGTTTGTCCAGACAGATGGACTCTTCCCCGACGGTGAGGCAGTGGTCGCTGTGCGTCTGGCCAACTTTCTCGGCGTTCAATGCCGCTGGCAGGGACTCGCCGGCTTTGACCTCGACGAGGAAGCTGAAGTAGCGCTCTTGGAAGAGATCCTGGTCGCTGTTGATGCTTGCGCCGATGTGGTTGCCGAAGCTCATCTTGGAAATGCCGGTGGCAATGCCGCCTTCCGCCAGCGAGTGCATGGCGAGGATTTTGCCTTCGCTGTTTGTCGCGTAGAGCAGGTCGGCGATTTCTTTCAACTTCTCGAAGTCGGGCAGTTGGTTGGCATCGCGCGGGGTGGAAACCAGGTAGATGTCGCTGTCGGTGGCCTTGAATTCCGGTGACACCGCGAGGGTGGTTTTTCCGGGGGCGACGGCGAAGGATACCAGCGTTGGTGGCACATCGATGTCGTTGAATGATCCGGACATCGAGTCCTTACCGCCGATGGCTCCGAGACGGAGTTCATTTTGTGCGGTGAAAGCACCTAACAGGGCGGCGAATGGCTTACCCCAGCGGGTGGGATCGGTGCCGAGTTTTTCAAAGTATTCCTGCAGAGTCAGTCGGATGTCGCTGAGGTGGGCACCGGCGGAGACGATGCGGCAGACCGATTCCGTGACGGCATAGAGTGCGCCGTGGTAAGGCGACCAGCTGGCGATGTTCGGGTTGAACCCCCAGGCCATGAAGGAGGCGGTGGTGGTATCGCCATCGACCAGTGGGATCTTGGCGACCATGGCATCGGTCGGCGTGAGCTGCTGCGCACCACCGAAGGGCCACAAGACGGTGCCAGCACCGACGGAGGCGTCGAACTGCTCGCCGAGGCCTTTCTGGCCGCAGGAGTTCAGATCGCTGAGGGCGGTGGTGAACTTGGCCTCGAGGGAGTCGGCGGCGGCCACGGACGGCAGAGATTTTCCAAGCGGACACTCGCTGCTGGCTGCGGCGACTTCGATTTGGGTATCGAGGGTGACGCCGTTGGTATCGAGGAAGGCACGGGAGAAATTGACGATTTCCTTGCCGCGCCATTTGATGATGAGTCTGCCACTGTCGGTGACGTCTGCCACGTGGTTGCACTCGAGGTTTTCCTGATCGCATTCCTCCATGAAATAGGCGATTTCCGAAGGATCGACACAGATGGCCATGCGCTCCTGGGACTCGGAGATGGCGAGCTCGGTGCCGTCCAGTCCGTCGTATTTCTTCTTCACCGCGTCGAGGTTGATCTCGAGCGACGGGGCGATCTCACCGATGGCGACGGAGACACCGCCGGCACCGAAGTCGTTACAGAGTTTGATCTTCTTCGCGAGCTCGGCCTTGCGGAAAAGTCGCTGGATTTTGCGCTCGGTGGGAGCGTCACCTTTTTGCACCTCGGCGGAGTTATCGAGGGCGGTATCGGTGTGTTCTTTGGATGAGCCGGTGGCACCACCAACGCCATCACGACCGGTGCGACCACCGATCAGCAGGATGACATCGCCGGCAGCGGGCGTGCCGCGGAAGACGTTTTCCTTCGGCGCGGCGGCGACCACGGCACCGATTTCCATGCGCTTGGCGACGTAGTTCGGGTGATAGACCTCGGCGACCTGACCTGTGGCGAGTCCAATCTGGTTTCCGTAGGACGAATATCCATCGGCCGCACCTTTGCAGATTTTACGCTGGGGCAGTTTGCCGGGAATGGTATCGGCGAAGGGCGTGCGGGGATCGGCTGCGCCGGTGACACGCATCGCCTGGAAAATGTAGGAGCGACCGGAAAGGGGGTCGCGAATGCAGCCGCCGAGACAGGTGGCCGCGCCGCCGAAGGGCTCGATCTCGGTCGGGTGGTTGTGGGTTTCGTTTTTGAACATCAGCAGCCACTCCTGCTCCTCGCCATCGACGTCCACGGGAATGACGATGGAGGCGGCGTTGATCTCCTCGGAGATTTCCACGTTGTCGAGTTCTCCGGTTTTGCGCAGCTCCTTCATGCCGATCAGGGCGATGTCCATCAGCGTCTCCGGACGGGTGTCGATTTTCTCCCCGTAAACGTCTTCGCGGGTTTCCTGGTAGCGCTGGTAAGCTTGCTCCACGACCTCGGTGCCGTCCTGGAACTTCACCGAGTTGATCTTGGTGGCAAAGGTGGTGTGGCGACAGTGATCGGACCAATAGGTGTCCAGCATCTTGATCTCGGTGATGCTGGGGTTGCGACCTTCTTCATCGCGGAAATAGGATTGGGTGAACACCATGTCGGCCAGCGACATGGCGAGGCCCATTTCCTGACGTTTTTCAGCCAGGGCGTGTTCATCGGCGGTGGTGAACCACTCGAGGATCTCGACGTCGGCTGGGGTGTCCGACTGAATGGTGATCGATTCCGGCTTCTCCATCGACGCCTCGCGGGAGTCGACGGCATTGATGACGTATTGCTTCACCTCGGCGACTTGTTGCTCGCTGAGCGCGCCTTTGAGCACGATCACGCGTGCGGAGGCGACGGCTGGGCGTTCGCCGTGGGTGAGGATCTGGACACACTGCGCTGCGGAGTCGGCCCGCTGGTCGAACTGACCGGGGAGGAACTCGACGGCAAAGCTGGTTTCGTCCGAGGCCACGCTGATCTCATCAGAGGCGGCCGCGATCTGTGGCTCGGAGAGAATGAGTTGGGTGGTTTTTTCAAACTCATCATCCGAGAGACCGTCGACATCGTAGCGCTGGATGACGCGGACGTTCTCCAGGTGATCGAGGCTGAGGTTTTCACGGAGATCGTGCAGGAGTTCGCGGGCAGGGGCGTTGAACTCGGGCTGTTTTTCGACGAATACGCGGTGCATGGTATGGCTGGTAGTGACTGAGGATGGAAAGCGGCGATACTAGAGGGATGGCGCGCTGGGGCAAGACCAATGCGCGACGAAAATCGCGAATTTTTGGTGTGAATGGTGAAATAGAATAAAGTTGAAGGAATATCCAGTGGTGTTAGTGCTCATACATGAACTACCGCTTGTTCTGGGGCTCGCAACCAAGGTGAGGTCGGTGTGGTAGTGGAAAACCAAAACCAAATACAATCAAATGAAAAACATGATCAAATACTTCGCCGGCACCATGGTGCTGGGATGTGCTCAAGTTGTGATGGCCGGAGGTGCTACCTGCGATACCACTGCCGCTGCTTGCGCTGACAAAACCGAGTGCGCAGCTGGCGCATGCGACGTCGCCTCCGTGGCTGAGGGGCAAGAGCTCCACACCTATGTGGTGACCGGAATGACCTGTGGCGGCTGCTCCGGCGCCGTGACCAAGTCCGTCGCATCCGTGGAAGGTGTGACCGTGAAGAAAGTCTGTCACGAATCTGGCACCGCGACCGTGGTATTCGATCCGTCCAAAGTGAAGGCGTCCGACGTGCAAGCTGCGATCGCCAAAGGCAAATTCGCTGTCACTGCCGAGCGATTCACCGTGCCAGTCTCCGGCATGACCTGCAGCAGCTGCTCCGGTAAAGTCACCAAGGCTCTTGGATCCCTCGAAGGCGTTACCGTGAAGACTGTCTGTCACGAGAGCGGTAAGGCTGTTGTCGATGTGGACACCAGTAAGAGTAATCGCGCTGCCGTGGTGAAAGCCATCACTGCGACTGGTTTCAAAGCCAGCTAATGCATCGTTTCAGGAATCAATTGATATCCTGACTTAATTCTCCAACCGTCCATGGTTTCTTGCCGTGGGCGGTTTTTTATTTTCATTTCCGGGAATAAACATAGACTTGGGATTCTCTAAGGTGGATGGATGATCAGTTTCATCCTCAACCAAGAACTATACACATCACTACCATGAAAAAAGTAATCCAAAGTCTGTCCGTCATGCCTCTCCTTGCTATCTCCGCATTTGCCCTGAGCTCCTGCGCTGCAACCTCCGGTCCTGGCTGTGCAGGAGGCTGTAAGAAAGCCTGCTGCGCGACCAAGTCCTGCGATTCTGGCTGCACGGATTGTGCGTCCAAGAAAAAGGAGTGCAAAGCGGATTGCACCAAAGCTTGCTGCTCTGCCAAGTCCTAACACTTGGTGCTGAAAATGCTGCTTAGCAGTCATTTTTTAGTCAAAAACGATCACCGCACCTGCTGTCCGGCAATTCCTGTCGGGTAGTGGGTGTTTTTTTATCTTTCCATCGCGGGCGCGAGGCGCGATGACTGCGGCGGACGCCACTGGGTGTTGCCACGATTCAATTATGAAAATCATCAGCAGTTTGAACGATTTGAGCTCGATCTCAGGGCCACTGCATCTGGCTCTGGGGGTTTTTGATGGAGTGCACATTGGCCATCAGGCGGTGATTGCATCGGTGGTGCAGGCGGCCAAGGCGGATCAGGGCGTGGCGGGGGTGTTAACCTTCGATCCCCATCCGATCCGGGTGCTCGCTCCGCAGGTGGCACCGCAGCGGATTTTGGCTTCACTGACGCATAAAAAGGAGCTGTTAGCCGAGCTGGGCGTGGAGCTGATGGTCGTCATTCCCTTCACTGTGGACTTCGCCACCGTGCCTGCTGAAGATTTTTTAAATGAACTGCAACAGAGCTGTCAGAATCTGCGAACCTTGGCGATGGGGCAGGATTGGAAATTTGGCCACCAGCGCGGTGGCGATGTCGATTTACTTCAGCGTTTTGGCGAGCAGCATTCGATTGATGTCGAGGCGATGGGTGCGGTGATGTTAGATGGTGAACGTGTCAGCAGCACCCGTATTCGCCAGGCGCTTCGTGATGGGAACCTAAGCGCTGCTGCGGCAATGTTAGGGCGTGAATACACCGTGCTGGGCACAGTGGTGGAGGGGCGGAAGCTGGGTCGGCAGTTAGGCTTTCCCACCGCCAACCTGCGCGCTCACAACGAACAGCTTCCTTCGGATGGTGTTTGGGCAGTGGATGTCACTCTGGAAAGTGGTGCGGTGCACCGTGGAGCAGGGAACTTGGGCGTGCGACCCACTGTTGAACATGGCGAGGCTCGCAGGATGTTAGAAATTCATTTGCTCGACTTCTCCGGTGATTTATACGGTCAGGATGTCGAGGTGCGTTTTGTCCGCCACGTTCGGCCGGAAATGAAATTTGGATCTCTGGACGAGCTGCAGGAGCAAATCCAAAAAGACGTGCAAATCTGCCGCGATGCTTGCAATGATTGAATTCATCCGCATCGTTGATCATATCCATTTGACCTCGGCGTCATGCTGTGGCTAGTGGATGGCGACTAATTATTTTTTATCATGAACCCACCTATTACAGTTTCCATCACAGGGGCCGCCGGACAGATCGGCTACGCACTTCTTTTTCGTATCGCATCCGGAGCCATGTTCGGCCCGGATCAGCCGGTGAACCTCCGCTTGATCGAAATCGAACCTGGAATGAAGGCCTTGCAGGGGGTGATCATGGAACTCGACGACTGCGCTTTTCCACTGCTCAACGATATTGTTGCCACCAGTGATCTCGACGAAGGATTCAAGGGCGCGAACTGGGCTTTGCTAGTGGGTTCCGTGCCGCGTAAAGCAGGTATGGAACGCGCTGACCTGCTCAATATCAATGGTCAGATCTTCACAGGCCAAGGGAAGGCGATCGCTGCCAATGCCGCCGACGATGTGCGTGTGTTGGTGGTGGGGAATCCCTGCAACACCAATGCCCTGATCGCGATGAATAATGCCGAGGGTGTGCCGAACGATCGCTTCTTCGCCATGACCCGACTCGATGAAAATCGTGCCAAATCCCAGCTCGCAGCGAAGGCAGGTGTGCACAATCGTGATGTTTCTAACATGTGTATCTGGGGCAACCACTCGGCCACCCAGTATCCCGATTTCACCAATGCCAAGATCAATGGCCAACCTGTCAGCGAGGTGATCACCGATAGCGGCTGGCTCCAGGGTGAGTTTATCTCCACCGTGCAGCAGCGCGGGGCGGCGATCATTGCCGCTCGTGGTGCCTCGTCTGCGGCTTCGGCTGCCAATGGGGTGGTGGACACCGTGCGCAGCCTTACCACACCCACGGCTGCTGGCGATTGGACAAGCGTCGCTGTCTGCTCAGACGGATCCTATGGCATTGATGCCGGCTTGATCGCATCCATGCCGATCCGTGTGGACGCGGAAGGGCGTTGGGACATCGTGCCAGGTGTCGAGCTGGATGAATTTTCCCGTGCCAAAGTGGATGCATCGGTGCAAGAACTTCGGGATGAGCGCGAAGCGGTGGTCTCCTTGTTAGGCTAAATTTGTCGTTGCACATACACTCCACTCTTACTGACCTGAATTTCCCAACATGATGAACATCTCTACCCTCACATGCTTACTGGCCATGACGCTGCTGTCTGCCGTTTCCCAACTCCACGCCCAGCAGATGAAAGTGGCTTCGGTGGATGTGCGGAAGATCTTCGATCAGTGGGATTTCTCAAAAGAATCAGAGCAGGAAATCGAGGACGCTCGGATTGCTCTCGAAAGAGAAAGCAACGAACGCCTGGCGGTGATCAACGAGCTCAAGATGGAACGCAGCAAGATGCGCCAGCAGTATCAGGCGAGTTCCGGGTCCTTCACTGCCGAGGACAAGGCGGCGATGGATCGTAAGTTCATGGCTCTGGGACGTGACGCCTTTGCTTTGGAGCAAGACCGGAACGATTTCATCGCCAAAGCCAAGCGATCACTGGACCGAGAAGTCACCGCCACTTCCAAGTTGATTCTCGATCAGATTACGGAAGCGGTGCAAGCTTATGCAGAGAAGGAAGAGTATGACATGGTGATTGAAACTGGCGGTCATACCACGCGCAATGTGCCGTTCTTCGTGCACTTGGAAGGGGCTGAGGATATCACGGATATCATCATCGAACAGCTGAATGCCAAGGAATAGACATACGGATTCATGATAAAATTAAATTTGGACGAAATCGTCTCACTCACCGGCGGGCGTTTGCTCCGCGCCGGTCAGGCCGAAGAGATCACCGGCGTGGCTTCGCTCGACGAGGCTGGCAGCACGGATGTTTCTTTTTTAGGCAATGAAAAATACTACCAAGACTTTCTTCAGACGGCAGCCGGCGTGGTGTTAATCCCGCCTGCGGTGCCTGAGAATCCCGACGGTCAAACCACTTCCGCATTGATCGAAGTGGAAAATCCCTCCGTTGCGTTCGGTCTGGTGGTGAAGAAGTTCGTGTCCGCTCAGCGGAAGTTTCAACCCGGAGTGCATCCGTCGGCCATCGTCGCCGAGGGGGTGCAGTTTGACCCTGAGAAGGTATCGATCCAGGCCGGTGTGATTATCGAGTCCGGCGTTCGCATCGGAGCAGGCACAGAAATTGGTGCCGGCTCGGTGATCTGTCACGATGTCTCGATCGGTGAAAATTGCCTGCTGCACGCCAACGTAACTGTGCGAGAACGTTGCATTTTACAAAACGAAGTCGTGCTTCAGCCCGGCGCGGTGATCGGCTCGGACGGCTACGGCTACGCGCTGGTGGACGGTCGGCATGAAACCATCGATCAGGTGGGCATCGTGCTGTTGGAAGATCGTGTGGAGGTTGGAGCTAACAGCACCATCGATCGCGCAAGGTTCGGTAAAACTGTGGTCGGCGAGGGTTCCAAGATTGATAATCTGGTCCAAATCGGTCACAATGTCCGCATTGGCAAGCATTGCCTAATCGTCGCGCAGAGTGGATTGGCTGGCAGCACCCACCTTGGCGATTACGTTACCATGGCGGCCCAGACAGGTGCGGTGGGGCATTTGAAAATCCACGATCGTGCCGTTCTTTCCGCCCGTGCGGTTGCGTCCAAAGATATGAAAGGCGACACGGTATACATGGGGATGCCGGGGCGCCCGATTCAAGAGGAACAGAAGAAAAAAGCAGCTGTGGCACGCTTGCCGAAGCTCATTAGTCAGGTGAAAGAGCTGCAGAAACGTGTGGATGCGCTTGATTCCTCAGAGTCCTAACGCATTTCCTCTCTTTTCTGGGTGGACTCGCAGGTCATTTAGGTGCAAACAAGGCGCGCCTTATGATAAGGCATAATTATTATGGATATTCAAATTGCTACCCTCTGTGACTTTGCCGCTGATTATAACGGTAAAATGGTGCTTTCCGGCACCTTCGACACTCTCGCTGCCCAGGCTCTCCCTGTGGTTCACCCTCAGTGCTGCCTTGCACTGCGTCTCTGCATCACTCCAGAAGACAACGGTCAGCACAAGTTCTCGGTCAACATCATCGACAGTGACGGCAACTCACTGGATGACAAAATGCCTATCGATGCCGACATGCCTGTCGAGCTTCCTGACAACGTGCCTTTCATGACCCGCAACCTGGTGCTCAACCTTCAGGGTCTCAAGTTCCAAGACGCTGGTTTTTACTCCATCGATATCAGCATCGATGACGAGCTGATCCAACGTCTGCCACTGCGCATCGTCAAGGTGGACAAAGAACAGCAACAACCAGCCTAACTTCCGGTGAACGCATTCACCCGACACCCATCCGGTCAGAAATATCGCTGCGCTCTGGTGACAGGCGCATCGTCTGGCCTCGGCGCGGAATTTGCCCGTCAGCTCGCTCCGGCGTGTGACGCCATGATCCTAGTCGCCCGTCGTGGTGAATTGCTGGAAAACCTGGCCACTGAGCTCGGCGTGTCTTCACCTGAAACCGAAGTCCACTGCCTGACAGCGGACCTCACCCAGGCTGAAGAATGCGCAGGGCTGATGACCAGGTGCCAATCGATGTCACTCATGCCAGACCTGTTGGTAAACAACGCTGGCATGGGAGATTACGGTAGTTTTGAAGGTGCGGAATGGTCCAAACTGGATGCGATGTTGCAGGTCAACGTCACCGCACTGACGCATCTCAGCCACGGTTTCCTTCCGGCGATGATCGCCTCGGGCCGGGGAGCGATTATCAATGTGAGTTCGCTCGCCAGCACCCTGCCGATCCCTGATTTTGCTGTTTACGCTGCGACCAAAGCTTACGTCAGCAGCTTTTCCGAGGCACTTCGCCTCGAGTTGAGAGAGCATCAGATCCCGGTGCTCGCGGTTTGCCCCGGACCGGTGCATACCAATTTTGGAAAAGTGGCGATGCGCGATGTTCAACGCGCCAGTCTTCCCTCACGCGATGGATTTTACGTCGAAGCCGAGCAGGTGGTGCGGGATTCCATCCACGCGCTGCACACCGATCGTGCGCGTGTTTATCCCGGCTGGAAAGTGGCACTGCTCGCTGCCGGGATTTCTTTATTGCCGATGGTCCTGCTGCGACCGCTGGTAGTGAGTCGGCGCGGTAAGCTTTAGGCTCAGCCGGTCATGCTCTACTATTGGGACATCATAGGCACGTTCTTCTTCTGTGTCTCGGGTGCCTTGGCCGGACGTCAGAACGGGATGGATTTTCTCGGCACCTTTGTGCTGGCTCTGGTCACGGGCACTGGCGGTGGAATTCTGCGCGCCGTTTTGATGGGCACGGTGCCACCACATGTTTTTGTCGATCCGGCCTATGTCTCCACCGCCGTTGTGGCGACTCCCTGCGCCACCTTATTTCCCGCCTTTTGGCAGAAGTTCAGTCGTGAGGTTTCCGTCTTGGACGCCCTCGGCCTGGGAATCTTTGTCTGTATTGGCACGGATGTGGCCATTCAGCATGGCCTCAGCTGGTGGGCTTCGGCAGGAATGGGGGTGATTACCGCTACCTTCGGCGGGGTCATGCGCGATGTCTTGCGCAATGAGGTTCCTCTGATTTTCCGCAAGGAGATCTATGCCACCGCGGCACTTGCCGGAGCTTTGATTTTGCTAGCGTTTCACGCACTGGCTGTGCCGAACGCTGTCAGTATCCCTGTGGCGGTGGCGATCACAGCCGGCGTGCGCTTGCTGGCGATTCGCTACGCGGTGAATCAATCTGCCTCATCATAATCGACACAGCTTTTGCATTGCGCCAGCGGTGACGATTGCTCAGGGTGGCGATGCTATGAAATTAAAACCATCCTTGGCTCTGATCGCGCTAGGGGGCTTTTGCGCCCTGACCTCCTGCAAAGAGAGTTCCAGCAGCGCCAATGAGGCCTCCGGTGAACAGGATACGCAAGCGATGGAGGTCGATCCCATGACCGCCGAGCATGTGCTGTTTAATCCAGCCAAGCTCGTGATGCCCGCTGGCACCGTGATCGTGGATACCGAATCGATGAGCATGAAGGATTGCCAACTCACGGTGGCGGTTCAGGGGCAGAAAATTCAGGGCATGATGACGCGCACGGGGATGAAGCAGCGCACCGCCACGTTTGATAGCGCGGATCAGATCACGGTGGTCGTCAATCAAAGCACATCCAAGACCTCCACGGTTATGAATGGGCAATCGCAGGTTCAGCCGCAGGAAACCGCCCCTCTGCACGGGCAAACGGTGATCCTGACAAAGACAGGTGACAGCTGGTCCGGCGCCTTGCAATCCGGCGAAGCCACCGAAAAGCAACTCAAGGCGATCGAGAACATGGCCACCGCCCTCAATGGCGACGGTGACTCGCGCCATATTTACGGAACCAGCCCCAGAAAAGTAGGGGACAGCTGGGAGGTTGATACCGCCAAGCTAACCTTTCTGTCGCGTGTAGAGGGTAAGACGGAGGGAACATTCACCGTCAGCTTTGACGATATTGAAATGTATCAAGGTTATCAATGTGCGCTGCTCACCGCCAAGGTGGATGTCACGACGCCGATGGGAGAGGGGGATATGAAAGTGCATCTGAAAGGTGACTTCACCATCCGCCGCTCGCTCGAACATCTGGTGGATCTGGATAACCAAATGACTGGCAGCATGACCATGAGCGGCAGCATCAATCAGGGGCCGGGAACCATGAAAGTCGAAGGACCGATGACGGTGAGCCAGGCATCTGAGCTCAGTTTTCCCTAAATCCATGCCGGCGATGGCTCGGTTTTTGCTGATTTTACTAAAATTCTGTAAATCGGCCGTCACGCATGGACTAACACTAGCGAATGACGTATTTAGCAGAGAAAACAACGTCATCTAGATCATAGCAGAGAAAACAACGTCATCTAGATCAAAACAATCTTGTAAACAGCTACCTCAGGGCGTATTTCCCTTTCGCCGGGCAGAATTCCGGCGGAGAAATGCGCGCTCTTTCCTCCCCTCAGCGCCCTATCTGATAATTTTACATGAACATCGACCTTACATTACCCGATGACGCACCGTTCACTGACGAGCAACGCCAGTGGCTGAATGACTTCCTTGCCCAGAAACTCGCCGATGCCCAGCCTGCCCAGGGTCGGAAAATTACCATTCTCTGGGGTTCCCAGACGGGTAATTCCGAGGTGTTGGCCAAGAAAACTGGCAAGGCGCTCGCCAAGGTGGGCTTCACGCCGAATATCGTCGATATGGCGGAATATGATCACGCCCAGCTCGCATCCGAAGAGCATCTGCTGATCATTACCAGCACCTATGGCGACGGTGACCCACCAGACAATGCCATGGATTTTCACGCTTGGCTGCTCAGCGACGAGGCGCCGAAGTTGGAAAACTTGAAATATTCCGTGCTCGCTCTGGGCGATACCGATTACCCGGATTTCTGCATCTGCGGGATCGAATTCGACCAGCGTCTGGCTGCTCTCGGCGCGGAGAAAATTCACGACCGGATCGACTGCGATGTCGACTATGATGACAATTTCGCACTTTGGCGTTCAGGCATCCTGGCCGCACTCGGCACGGAATCCGTGGCCACCGAAAGTGTCGAGGACGAAGGTCCTCAGGGCTTTGGCAAAAAGAACCCCTTCCCATCGGAAATTCTTAAGAACTACAATCTCAACGGTGAGGGCTCTTCGAAACAGACTCAGCACATCGAGCTCAGCCTCGATGGTTCTGAGCTGCAATACGAGGCCGGCGACGCCCTCGGCGTCATGCCTCTCAACCCACCGGCACTGGTGGATGAAATTCTCGCTGCTCTGCCATTCAATACCAAGGAAGAGGTGCCGCTGCCCGGTGGTGGTGAAGCCCCATTGCGGGACGCCCTCATTGCGCACTACGATATTCGCAAGCTGACCAAGGCTTTCTTGGTGGCCTGGCAGAAACGCAGTGGTTCTCCCATGCTTCGTGCGATCATTGAGTCGGACGATAAAGTCGCCATCGATGACTTCATCTGGGGCAGGGAACTGGTGGATCTGGTTCTCGATCACCCGGCTGACTTCGAAGACGGTGAGGACTTTGTTTCCGTGCTGAAAAAACTGCAGCCTCGCCTTTATTCTATCGCCTCCAGCCCTAAGGCTCACCCTGGCGAAGTGCATCTCACCGTGGCCATCGTGCGCTACCACAGCCATTACCGCGACCGCGGCGGTGTCTGCTCCACCTTCTTGTCGGATCGTTCCGAGGGACTGAAACCCGGAGTCTTCGTTCACACCAACAAAGCCTTCCGCTTGCCTGAAAACACCGACACTGATGTCATCATGGTTGGCCCCGGAACCGGCATTGCGCCATTCCGCGCATTCTTGGAAGAACGTCAGGCAACTGAGGCCAAGGGCCGCAATTGGTTGTTCTTCGGCGACCAGCACGTCAGCTGTGACTTCCTTTACGAAGAAGAACTCAAAGGGATGCAGGAAAACGGCACCTTGACCCGACTGGATACCGCGTTCTCACGTGACCAGAAGGAAAAAATCTACGTGCAGAACCGCATGCTGGAAAATGGTGCGGAACTGTGGCAGTGGCTCGAAAACGGCGCAAGCTTCTACGTCTGTGGTGACGCATCTCGCATGGCCAAGGATGTCGATGCCGCTCTCACCAAGATCGCCCAAGATCACGGCGGCATGAGCGAGCTGCAAGCGGTCGATTACATCAAGGACCTCCGCAAAGAGAAACGCTACTGCCGCGACGTCTATTAAGGGCGCTCGCTGTTCATTACAATTCATTCAAAAGCCCCGCCGTTTTCGGTCGGGGCTTTTTTTGATCCAGGTCCTCAGACGATGAGTCGAGGCAGCTTGTCTGGTGAATCCTAGTAGGCTTCATCGGTCAGCTTGAGTCTCGTTGCTTGGTGTTGTTGGGCGCGGCGCGGAGTTGGATGGTTTGTGATGGCTGAGAGCCTAAATTGAGCGCTAGAACATGAAGCCCGCTAGGCGATACTATTTGGTTTTGGTAGCGGGTTCACTAGTATTTTTATGCGTAAGTTTGGTATTAACTGACTTGTTGTGAGTGTGTTGAGGGTTTTATCATTGTGACTCAATGAGCCAGCATTCGTTGATGCTCATGCATGATATAAGCCCGACCTTGGGAGAGCGTTTTCAAAGTGACAAGAGGAGTATTTTGGAGATTGAGTTCGAGCTGTTCCCCGATAGACAAGGGGGCATGACTACCCAGGAAATTCAACAATACGTCGACGCTGCCATCACAGCTAACTTCGAAAATTTCACTTCAGAATCAGATGAAATGATGACCAGCGAAGGGGGCGACGGTCGATTCCTCGGAAAAGTCTACGCCACTCGCTACGCCGGGTTGCCGGTCGCGAGCTATATTTTCCTCGCGATTGGGGAGACCGAAAAGAAGGTGCAAATCGTCAAACTCGGAAACATCGAATGCTTGCAGCCCGGTGAGTCCGATTTGGACATGCTGCTTGAAAAAGAGCTGGGGGTTAAAAAATCCGAGTCTTGATCGAGCCCAGTCCGTCACCGAGTCATGGAGTTGATCAAACAGCGCAATCACGCTGATGATCCGTTTTTCGACTCCCTGCATCTCGGTGATTACGGCCACCTAGCTTGATGTCCTAAATGCGCTCGAGGGCGATGCAGGTGCGGCTCGGAATGTAGATGCTGAGCTGGTGGTGCTCGTTGACAGTGTAAGTCGCGGATGGGTCGAGTCGGCAATGTCCACCGTGCTCCTCGGAATCGCTGTCCAGCACCAACCGGTATTGATCGCCGGGTTTGACATTGCCGGGCATGGAGATGTGGTAATCGGGAAACGATTGCTGTGGGTTCAAATTGAACACGAAGATGATGTTGCCTCGTTCAGCCGCCAGCACCTGGTCGGCATTGTGCACGCTGAGCATTTGCGCCGGATTGCACGCCAACAGGTGATGTTTCTTGGTCAGGTGAATCATGGTGCTATCGAAAGCATTCAAGTGCTGATAGCGGAGCTCGGGGTTGTCCACCAGCGACCATTGTCGGCGGCAGTAGTGGGAGGACCAGTCGTTGCCTTCGCGGGGGAAATCGAGCCACTCGGGGTGACCAAATTCGTTGCCCATGAAATTCAGCCATCCCTCACCACCTGAGACCAAGGTGAAGAGTCGGATGATTTTATGCAATGCGATGCCGCGCTCGATCACCGGGTGCTCGTCATCGATATTCATGTGCCAATACATCTCCTTGTCCATCAGGCGGAAGGCGATGGTTTTGTCGCCCACCAGTGCCTGGTCGTGGCTTTCCGCGTAGGCGATGTTGGCTTCTCCGAAACGACGGTTGCTCATGACATTCCAGATTTCCTCCGGTGCCCAATCTTCGTCCTGCTTGTGTTTGAGTAGCTTGATCCAGTAATCGGGGATGCCCATGGCCAGTCGATGGGTGAAGCCGATGCCTCCCTCGGAGGTGGGTCGACACAAGCCCGGCATGCCGGACATGTCCTCCGCCACCACGATGCAACCCGGCTTGAGTTGATTGATCAGGGTGGTGGCCATACCGAGATAGAGGATGGCGTCCTCGTCCGGTCCGTCGGTGAAATACTTGTCGTAGTGGTCGAAGGCGACGCTGCCGTGATGGTGATAGAGCATGGAGGTCACGCCATCGAAGCGGAATCCATCGAAGCGGAATTCATCGATCCAAAACAGCGTGTTCGAGAGCAAAAATTGGCGAACCTCGTCCTTGCCGTAGTCGAAGCACTTGCTGTCCCACTGAGGTTGATCGCCACGTTCACCGGAGTGAAAATACTGGTGGTCGGTGCCGTCGAATTCGTTCAGTCCCTCGGCGATGTTTTTCACCGCATGAGAGTGCACGATATCGAGCAAAACCGCGATGTTCATACCGTGGGCTTGGTCGATGAGGTATTTCAAATCCTCGGGGGTGCCAAAGCGTGAGCAGGCGGCAAAGAAGGAAGAGACGTGGTAACCGAAGGAACCGTAGTAGGGGTGCTCCTGCACCGCCATTAGCTGGATGGTGTTGTAGCCGAGCGCACAGATACGCGGCAGCACCTCATCGGCGAACTCGCGGTAGCTGTGGATGCGCGGCTCTTCTCCGGACATGCCGACGTGGCACTCGTAGATCAGTGGGCAGTCGATGGTGGAGGGATCGAAATCATTCTGCCAGACGTAGGCTTCCTCGGGCTGCCAAACTTGTCCGGAGTAATCTTTGCTGGTTTCATCCTGCACCGCGCGCTGGATGCAGGCGGGGATGCGATCGCGTGCGGAATCATCCGCGCCCACGATGTGAAGTTTAACCAGGTCCTTGTGCTTGAGTGTCTCTCCGGGAAGGTGCGTTTCCCAAACTCCCTGAGCACCTAACACCAGCGGGTGGCTTTGTTTGTTCCACTGGTTGAACTCGCCAACCAGGGAAACGGACTTCGCTCCCGGAGCCCACTCGCGCACCGACCAGGTATCGTCGTGAACGCGGTAGTGGATTCCGACGTATTGATGCGCCGAGGCGTAGGTTGCCAGATTGCCGTAGCGCTTTTCAATCTCCTGCAGGTGGTCCTGCAGGCGAGTCATGCGCCAGTGAATGTGGTCGGTGTAGGGCTCTAACCAAGGGTCGTTTTTAACAAGCAGGGGAATATTTTCGCTCACTTCGACATACTAACCATGAATGCTGGGGCAAGGCACGGAAATTGTCGTAAGGATGACATGCCTGACTTACTCAGCTTTCTGCAGGTTTTCAGAGATCAGCTCCTTCATGTAGCTGGCACTGAGCACTTCCGGAGTGATGATTGGCTCATCTTTCCCCGGCACGTAGAGCACATTCACAGGGATGGCGGTGCGGCCTAACTTCTGCAGAGCTTTCTCAATCTCAGGGTTGGGATTGGTTTTGTCTCCCTTGAGAGCGACGATGCCGTATTCCTTGAACATGGCGGCCACTTCCTCGGGGTAAGCGCGCTTCTTATTGACCTGGCAGGTGACACACCACTGGGCGGTGAAGTCGATGAAGACTGGAGTGCCTTCTGCGATGAGCTGCTCCTCTTTCTCCTCAGACCAGGCTTGCCATTCGATGGTGGACTTCTCTGGAGGCAGGCATGAGAGGGTGCCGCCAACGACAAAGAACAGAGCGAGCAGTTTGGCGATGATGCGGGTGCGGGCAGGTTTGAAAGGCATATTCCAGCGACCGTAGATCCAGACGCCGACGGCGATGGAGCTGAGGCCTAAGATCAAGTTCAGCATGAAGGGCAGGCCTGTCTGACCAACGTAGACCCAGAGCAGGTAACCGGCGGTGGCAAAGAGCAGGAAGGACATGCCTTGCTTGAAGCTTTCCATCCACGGTCCGGGGCGGGGCAGTTTTTCCACCAGCTGAGGGAACATCGAGAGCACCAGGTAAGGCAGCGCCAGGCCCACCGCCATGGCGGTGAAGGCGAGCATGAACTGGAAGCTTGGCAGGGCAAAGGCGGTGCCGATGGCTGCGCCGAGGAACGGGGCTGAGCAGGGGGTGGCGACCACGGTGGCCAGCACGCCGCTGAAGAAGGATCCGGAGAGACCTTTTTTATTCTGCAGCTCGCCGCCTACGCCAGTGGCTTTGGTGCCGATTTCGAAGACGCCAAACATGTTGAGCGCCATGATGAACATCAACAGCAAGAGCACCACCACCACGTAGGGGTCCTGCAGTTGGTAACCCCAACCGACTTCCTTACCGGAGCCGGACAGGGCGGCATTTCTCAAGCTCAAGAGCAGACCGCTGAGGGCCCAGAAGGAAATCAGCACCCCGGCGGTGAAGGTCAGACCGTGCATCACGATCTTGCTTTTCTCTTCGCCAGCTTGTTGGGCAAAGCCCATGATTTTCAACCCAATAACGGGGAACACACAAGGCATCAGGTTCAGGATCAAACCACCGAGAAGCATGCCTCCCATGACACCTAACAGTTTTCCGGCAGAAGCCGATTCAAGTGTTTTTCCAGCGCCTGCAGCGGCGTCGGCACCGAATTCTGCGTCGATGGCAAAGCTTTGTGCGCCATCGTTGATCGATAAAATACCGGTGAGCTTGTCCAGTTCCGGTCCGGGATCGACATTGAAATCGTTCCCCTTGAAACGCCCGACCGTTAACAGGTAGGAGTCGCCGTCTTGAGTGAGCTTCTGCTCGGCTTGGGCATCAGCCTGACCGTCGCGATCGAAGAGATACACCTCGCCTTCTTTAAGTGTGATTGATGACGGTGGAGTGAAACGCAGGGTGATGGTCTCACCATTATCGGAGGCGGAAAATGCCCACTCGTCCGATGTTTGCGGAGCGTGCTTGGCAATGGCCGTGAAGTCGCTAGCTGCAGCGGCGTTAGCTACTGCTTCGGCAGCGGTGTTGACGCTGGTGGAGTAATCGCCGTATTCACCCTCGTTGGGTTCATCGACGCAGCTGTCATCGTCGCAAATCTGCCACCGGGCCTTGAGTTTGAGTTCGATGGTTTTGCCTGTTTCCAGGTCGGCGGGTGGCGTGATGGTGACTGGGAAATAGCTGGTGCCTGAGTAGCCGTAGGTGTTCATCCCAAACATCTTGGCGATGTGTGGTGTCTGCCATTCGATGTCACCGGCTTTAAAACCTTCCGGAAGGTCCCACTTCAGGTCCATGTGTTTACCGATCAGACCCGGGTTGATGTAATAAGCATGCCAACCCTCGGCGATATCCAACTTGAGCGCCACCGTGAAAGGTTCGCCGGGAGCGATGCTGCTGTGGCTGGAAAGCAGGGAAACGGTCGATTGCTGCTGACCGCCACCACCCATACCTCCTTCCTCGGCAAGGGGATCAAACTGGGCGTGAAGAATCGAGAGGGACGCGAGGGCTGTGGCGAGGAAATAGAAGAGGTGACGTTTCATGTCGGATGGGTAGGATCAAATATTTAACAGCGAAGGAAACAAGCACTTTCTCCTCGTTGCTATGCTGAGAGCGTAGCCAACACTATTTCTTCCCAAAAAAAGAAAGAATTGATCACGCGAGCGCTTCGCTCGCCTCTGAATCAGGTGGTGAATCCTTGGGTTTCGATCCCTGGGGCTGGTCTTCCGGAGGCTCGTTGAACTTGCGCTGCCAGATGTAACGACGCACCAGCACCTTCACGGCAGCGGTCAGTGGCACCGCCAGTAATGCCCCAATAAAACCTCCTAACAATAACGACCAGAACAACATCGAGAAGATCACCGTCATCGGGTGTAGGCCCACTGAGTCGCCAACGATTTTAGGCGCAGTGACCAGTGAGTTGATTTGCTGCACCACGAGGAAGATCGCCACGACGGCCGCGACGTAGATCCATGGATTGTCGCCGAGGAAGTTTTGATTTTCCACCTGGCCAAAGTGGACAAAGGCGATGATGCAGGCGGGGATCAGGCAGAGGATGTTGCCGATGTAAGGAATGACGCCGAGCACCGCCATGAAAATACCGATCACCAAGCCGTAGGGAAGTCCGAAGATCCACAGGGCGATTCCCACCAGCAGTCCATCGATGAAGGCAACCAGCATCTGACCGCGGAAGAAGGAGATCAGGTAGCCGTTGATTTCCTGCAGGGTATCGATCACTTCGGTTTTGAACTTCGACGCCTTCAGCGGCACATACTCATGCCAGTGCGCCTTGATGCCGGAACTTTCCTTGAGGAAGTAGTAGAGGTAGATGGGGGACATGGCAAAACCCAGCGCCAAGCCAAAGAAGCCTAACAGTTTAGTGGTGCCGCCCTTGACCCAGGACAGGATTGTCGCGATGAGATCCTCCGGCAGCATCGAGGCCAAGCGGGTGTCTTCAAAGGGGACGGTGCCAACTTGATCGCCCTCTTCCGGAGCGGGAGGGTTTTCGCCCTCGGCGGCTTCTGGCGTGGTGGTGTCGTCAGGAAGCAGGGGGGCGAGTGTGGCGGTTTCTTGGTCGTCCGATTCCTCAACGTTCGGCGGTTCCGCTCTTTCCAGCAGGTAAGCCACCCACTTCTGTTCCTTCAGTCCGCTAAGCATGCTGACCACGTTGTTGCCTAGGTTTTCACGGTTTTCATCGTCGCTGACCTGCTTGGCGATCGGTGGAATAATCATCCAGCCCATCACGGCGATCATGATGAGGAATCCGGCAAAGACACTGATCACGGCCTTCAGCCGAGACAGGCCTTTTTGCTGTAGCCAGGTGACAATGGGATCGAGCAGATAGGCAATGATCCCAGCCACGGCCACCGGCACCAGCACCGGTTGCAAGTAGCCCAGCACCTGACCGATGAGCCAGACGAGGCCGACTAACAATAGTCCGATGATCAGAATGGCAAGACCTGTGAGTGCGCGCCAGAGGGTGCGGCGTTGGAATGAAGATGGGTAACGAGAGTTCACGGAAAGCTGGATAGGTTGATCTTGGCCGCTGGGCGGATAGGTTTCGTTAGGGGATGATCTGAAAATAATGATTTGCGGAGGAAATGCGATGGTAAAATCGTGATCGGATTGGAACGCGGGTCGCGGACTGTTAGGCCGTGATTTTCAATCCAATGACTCCGGCGAGCACCATGGCGAGACAGATCATGCGTCCGGCGTTGAGCGATTCCTCAAAAAAGCAAACTCCCCAGATCACGGTTCCAATGATGCCGATCCCCACCCAGACGGCGTAGGCGGTTCCAATTGGGATGGATTTCATCGCCACCGAGAGCAGGCCCACGCTTCCGAACATGATGGTCAAGGTGAGCGCCGTGATCCACGGACGCGTGAATCCCTCGGTGTATTTTAGGCCAACAGCCCAGCCGATTTCTAACATGCCTGCCAAAATGAGGATGATCCAGTTCATGGGGTGGGTTTTACTCGTGATGATCGATACGGTTGATAATTGGGTTGAAAACTATCAGTCGGGCATGACTTGTCCAAGGTGAAAAATGAAGCGTCAGCCGAGGAAGTGGCATTTGACGTTTCGGTGGGTTCTGTCTATCAATGCCAGCATGAACGAGGTCGCAGCTGCAGAGAAAATTCTCGATACCATGCTTACCAAGCTTGGCTTCCAGGTGGAGTATGAACAGACGTCCACTGAGGATGGTCCTTGTCTGAATATCCTGACCGACCAAGGGGCGCATCTGATTGGGAAAAATGGCAGTCGTCTCGAGGACCTGCAGTATTTGATGAACCGGATCCTGAACCGGCATTATCCGGAGGCAGCACGGGTCAAGGTGGATTGCGACCACTACCGAGCGCAGCAGGAGACCGAACTGGTGGAGACCGCGCGCGACACCGCGCACCAGGTGCTCGAGGATGGGAAACCGCGCCGTCTGCAGCCGCTCAACGCCTACTATCGTCGGATCGCGCACAATGCCATGGCGGACATCGAAGGCATCAAGACGAGCTCGCCGAAAGCCAGCGCACGCTATAAACGCATCCAGATCGAAAAGATCTGATCCGAAGCGCCCAACCTTCGCTTTTTTATGAAAACACACCGTCTCGTGATGCCGGGAGATTTGAACCAGTATGGGTTCCTCTTCGGTGGCAAGCTGCTTAGCTGGATCGATGAAGCCTGCTGGATCGCCGCCTCCATGGACTATCCGGGGCATCGATTTGTCACCATTGCGATGGACAAGGTGGAATTCCACCACGGCGTCAGCGAGGGGGTGATCTTGGAGATCGACTGCCAACGGAGCAAAATCGGCACCACTTCCGTCAGCTACCAAGTCTCGGTCATTCGAGGCAGTGGCGATGACCCGACGGAGATCTTTTCCACCTGTGTCACTTTTGTGAACGTGGATGAAACCGGCCAGAAACAGCCGATTAAATAACATTATGAATCGCATCGAAGTCGTAGACATCATTCTCGCCCTGGAACTCTCGGAAGACCAGCAGGCGTGGCGCAAGAAAATCGCCCGCAAACTGCGAGTGCATCCCAAGCAGATTGTGGAAATGCGGCTGCGCAAGCACTCGATCGATGCGCGCCAGCGTGACATCAAGGTGCAGCTCCGCATCGAAGTCGGCATTGGTATGGAGCTGGAGCCAGAGCCAGAATATCAGGCGAATTACACCGCGGTGGCGGAGTCGGCGAAGCGCATCATCATCGTCGGCTGCGGCCCGGCCGGCATGTTCGCCGCCTTACGGGCCATTGAGTTGGGCTGCAAACCGGTTGTGCTGGAGCGGGGGAAAGACGCTTCGGCGCGTCGCTTCGACCTCGGACCGATCATGCGTCAGGGCAAGGTGATCGAGGACTCGAACTACTGCTTCGGCGAAGGTGGGGCGGGAACCTACTCGGACGGCAAGCTCTACACCCGCGCGACCAAGCGAGGCCCTGTGCACGATGTCTACCAGACACTGGTCGCCCACGGTGCTCCGGCACGCATTCTCACCGATGCTCATCCGCACATTGGCTCGAATCTCTTGCCCAATGTGGTGATGGCCATGCGCAAAAGCATCATCGATGCCGGAGGGGAAGTGCACTTTGGCGCCAAGGTGGTGGAGTTTCTCAAGGATGAAAACGACCGACTTCGAGGGGTCGGCACCGCGGATGGTCGGGAGTTCACCGGTCATGCCGTGATCCTGGCCACGGGCCATAGTGCTCGTGACATCTACTCTCTGCTGGCGAAGCAAAAGGTGCTGCTGGAGAAGAAGACTTTTGCCGTCGGCGTGCGCATCGAGCATCCGCAGCCATTGATCGATAGCATCCAGTATCACTACCAGCGCGGCACCGAGCGGCCGCGGATCCTGCCTGCGGCGAGATACCGGCTTGCCTGTAAAATTGGTGGTCGGGGAGTGCATTCGTTTTGCATGTGTCCCGGCGGCTTTATTGTGCCTGCAGCCACGGAAAACGATGAGGTGGTGGTCAATGGCATGTCCCTGGCGCGCCGCGACTCACCCTTTGCCAACAGCGGCATGGTGGTCAGCGTAGATCCCGAGGACACCGCGGACTTCGATTGCGAGCACGGCATTCTCTCGGGGATTGCATTTCAGAAATGGATGGAAGTTCTGGCATCGAAAACCGGTGGAGGCGTGCAGAAGGCTCCCGGCCAGCGTGTCACCGACTTCCTCAACGAAAAAATCTCGGCCAGCTTGCCGGATACCAGCTATTTCCCGGGTCTCACCTCGGCGCCGCTGCACGAGATCATGCCCAAGTTCATTGCCAGCCGGATGCAGACCGGACTTAAAAAGTTCGGCAAAGGCATGCGGGGATATATCACCGAGGAGGCGGGTCTGCTGGGCTTCGAGACTCGCACCAGTAGCCCTTTGAGAATTCCTCGTAACGAAGGCGATCTGCAGCATCCGGAACTCGAGGGCCTCTACCCCTGTGGCGAAGGTGCCGGCTATGCTGGCGGTATCATTTCGGCCGCGCTCGATGGCATGAAGTGTGCCGAAGCGGCGGCATCCTAGCATGGTGCGACTCCCCACAAGCTAGGGCGCGCAGCGTCCTCTGTGGGGAACTGTGTCCGGGGATCTCACCTTGCAGACACACCGATGCGGATGCAGTTGGATGAGGTGCTTCAATGGCTTTAGCCTTCGGAAGAAACGATCCTGAATGTGGATCGTGGTGGGAGACTCAAGGGTCTCACGAGTGGGAGGAAAAGTAGCCCTACCAGGACTCGAACCTGGAAATGCGGAATCAAAATCCGGTGTGTTACCAATTACACTATAGGGCTCTTGGAGCAGGGCGGGTGATTCGGTTGAAATCGTTTCTCCCTGCGGACGGCGGAGTCTCTACGCTGACTCGTGATTCTTTGCAATAGCGAAATGATTAAAAAATGCATCTTTCTTCACGATGGAGGCGTGAAATACTCGAATAATCAGCATTAGGGTGTTCATTTTGTGAGGGTAAGCGAGGGTCGCTTCGTGGGTGTGAAAAAATCATTTTTTTTGCCTCATAGTCAGCTCAGGCAAAGGAAATCTCTTAATTGGCGTCGGAAGAAAAGCGTGACAAAGCATCGCCGACTACCTATCAATAAGGGCAGTTCGACGAGAACCGCTTCACCCTGCATTGATAATTACGATTTCGACCTCGTTGCGTCGTCACATCATCCTCCATCTCATTATGACTCTTAAGAATCCACTGCTGTTAGTTCTGATTTCCGCGACCACGATGTTTGTCGCCTGTTCGGCCAAGGAAAAGGCCCCGAAGAAAACGACCACGAACAATCCGAGCTACCGCACAGCAGCCCAGAAAGCGCCAGCTTTGCGCAATCCGAACATCAATTTGCCTAGCAGCTTGCCTGGTGGAGTAGGGGTCACACATTCGCGAGGACGCACTACCTTGCCCTACGTCGCCATGACTTATGACGATGGCCCGCACCCGCAGAACACACCACGCTTGCTCGACATGCTGCGCAAACGCAACATCAAGGCCACATTTTACGTGATCGGTCGCAGCGTGAACCTTTACCCGCAAATTACTCGCCGCATCGTGGCTGAGGGTCATGAGATCGGGAACCACACCTGGACTCACCCCAAACTGACCGCACTGAGCGACAGTGCTGTGCGCAGTGAGCTCAATCGCACACGCGATGCCATCATTGCCAGCACCGGCGTGAAGCCACGCACAATGCGTCCTCCCTACGGAGCGCTACGCCAGGATCAACGAGCTTGGATTTACAAAGAATACGGCTACCCCACCATCCTGTGGAGTGTCGATCCAGAAGACTGGAGACGCCCGGGTGTTTCCGTGGTCACCTCACGCATCGTCAACAATACCCGCAATGGTGGCATTGTGTTGGCGCACGATCTTCACAAACCTACCGTTGATGCCATGCCCGGCACCTTGGACGGCCTGCTTCGCAAAGGCTTCAAATTCGTCACTGTTTCCCAGCTGCTGGCGCTTAACCCCTCCACGGCTGCAACTCGCTAAGGCGGTTGCTCCGTGCCTGAACCTCCCTGTCACAAGTCCGGTTGTTGCCTGCCTTGTTATTCTGAAGTTTCCATAGACGACTATGTTTGGAGAAGAGTATTTCAAAACCCGCAAACGTCTCACCGACGTTGTTCTGCGTGTGCTTGAACTGGCCGAAAAAACCGGCGCCGAGAAAACAGACCTGCTGGAAAATGACATCACCAAGGGACTCAGCAATCCCTTCCTTTTCGTCGTCTGCGGCGAGGTCAATGCGGGCAAATCAACTTTGCTAAACGGCTTGTTTGGCGCTGATGTCTGCAAGACCAATGTGCTGCCCGAGACCGATCGGGTGCAGTGGTATCGCTACAAAGAGCAAAACGAGGACAAGCTGATCACACCTATTCTCGAGGAACGCTATCGAGCGGTCGACTTCCTCATGGATTTCAACCTGGTGGACACCCCCGGAACGAACTCCGTGGTGGAAGGTCACCAGAAGATCACCGATCGCTTTCTGCCGGTCTCTGATTTGATCTTTTGGGTTTTCCCAGCGAGTAATCCATGGGGAGCTTCAACCTGGGATTTCATTTCCAAGCAGCCGCCCGAGATGCTGGAGAAATCGATTTTCATCATCCAGCAGGCTGACCTGCGCGATGAGAAAGATCTGGATGTCATCCTCGGCCACATGCGCGACTTGTCGCAAAAACGCATCGGACTGGTGCCGCCAATTTTCCCGGTTTCAGGTAAACTGGCCATGCAGGCGAAGCTTGATCAGCCATTTGGCGACGGGCTTTGGCGCGAAAGTGGATACCCGGCGCTGGAAAAACATATCTCTGAAATTGTCACCGATTCGCCGGCACGCCGCAAGGTGCTCGGCAGTGTACGCGATGCCGCCACCACGGTGCTGCGTAACATCGAGGATATGATCGAGCTACGCACCCGCCTGCTCGAGGAAAACGAGAGCTTTCTCCGCGAAATTGAAACTGAGGTGGACAAGGAGCGCGTTTCGCAATCGTCCGATTTCTCCATCAAGTTCGCCGGTATGCGCGAGGTGTTCACCTCCCAGAGCGAAGAAATCAAGGCCTTGATCCAGCGCCAGCTGGCAGTGGGTCCCACCCTGCAGAGCTTCTTCTCGGCAGAGAACATTCCTAAAAAAATCGAAGCATCCTTGGTGGATTCGGTGAAAACAGCGGTGGAACAACAAGCCAGTGATGACGGCAAGCACCTCGTGGAAGAATGCCGCAAGCACTGGGAGACCGTGCGCCCTCGCGTGCTCGAAAAATTATCAATCCCGCTGCGCAGCTTTGAAGAAGAAACCGGTGGCTTCGGCGAGACCCGTGAACGTTTCATCACTCGCATGGGACGTGCCGCACGCCAGGCGGTGGTGAATTTGAAAATCCGTGGTGGTCTGGACATGCAGCTGGCAAACCGACGAGCCCATTTGAAAAAATGGCTCTACATGGTGCTGATTTTCCTCATGGCCTCCGGGGTGACTGGCGCGATGAAAATCCCACCGGACCCCTACATGGCGCTCGGCCTGCTTGCCTTCTCGGTGATCTTTTTCATCGGCTTCATCATCCGTGCCAAGAGCACGCGACAGGAAATCCTGCAGTCGTTCGCGGAGCGACTCGATGACGCCAAGATCCCATTTGCCGATGCCCTCGGTGGCGACTACCGCGACGGGGTGCGTGATTTTTACATCGAATACGGTAGCTTGCTGGAAAGCGTGCGCCGTCACATCGCCAATGCCAAGCTGGAGCTCCAGCCGAATTTGGAACAGTGGAACTCCTTGTTCCTTGAACTCAAAGAAATCGAGCAAGACCTTTAACCGATCAAGCGCCCCCGGTGAGCGGGGAGCGCAACGATCCATTCAATATTATATGCGCCGAAGAGGAAGAGAAGGGGAAGCCCGAGAAAATAAACACGTGCGTCGATCCGGACGACACGATGCAAGATCCGAGTCACCACAAGGCGGCGGAAAACGGGGGAAATCCAGACCGGAAGAAGATCTTTACGAGATTCTTGAGCAGCACGAGTCGCCGCTCATTCTTATCCTTGATTGCGTCCAGGATCCGCACAATCTGGGCGCCATTCTGCGCACTGCAGATGGCGCGGGGGCTGTGGCCGTGGTCGCACCCAAGGATAAATCCGCAGGAATCACCGATACCGTGCGCCGCATTTCGGTGGGGGCGGCTGACAGTGTGCCATTCATCCAAGTCACCAACCTGGCACGCACTATGCGCAAACTTCAGGAACAGGGCGTCTGGTTGATCGGCACCAGTGATGCCGGAGAAGGCACGCTCTACGAAGCCAAGCTCACCGGTCCTTTGGGGATCGTGATGGGGGCTGAAGGGACGGGGATGCGCCGACTTACCGAAGACTGCTGTGATTTTCTCATCAAGATCCCAATGGCCGGCAGCGTCGAGTGTTTGAACGTTAGCGTAGCCACTGCCGTTTGCCTCTATGAGGCGGTTCGGCAGCGCTCGCTGGAAGTTTAGAGAGAGCCGTGGGCTCAGGAGATGGTGGCCACTTCGACATTGAGGTCGTCACTGAGGCCTTCAATTGCTGAAATCAGCGCGTCGTCATCGGTGCTGTCTGGCAGACAGACGGTGCCTGAAGCGTGGAAAATCGGGTGCCCGGACATCGCGGCACTTTCGATCGCGGTGTTAAGTTCTTCGATGTTCGCCCCGGCTTTGGAGATCACCTTGGCCAGCTGGGTGACGATGCCGGGACGATCGTTGCCGAAGATATCGACCTTCAGGCAGCGGGTGTAAGGGTAGTCGGAGAGGTCGCCTTCGTTGTGGCAGGACACCTGAATGCCTTCCTCGCTGAGGATTTGCAGGTGTTTTTCGAGCTCCTTGGCCGCGTCTGGGCTATCGCAGCTGACGCGGACGATGCCGGCAAACTGCCCGCCAAGACGTGCCATGCGACTTTCCAGCCAGTTGCCACCACCGCTGGTGACAATGCCTGAGATACGACTCATAATGCCCGGACGATCGTGGGCGCAAACGGTGAGAACTATTGATGTTGCCATGATTCCGTCACTATGAACGGAAGGCTGAAAAGATGCAAGCTAGAGCTGGGTCACCAACTGTTATTTTACAATCACAGGAGTGCCAATTTGTGCATTTTCGTAAAACTTGCGTGCCATGTGGTCCGGCAGGCGAACACAACCATGCGATGCGGCGTAGCCAGGGATATAACCGGTGTGCATACCGATGGCTCCGTTGAAGCGGAGGAAGTTGAACATCGGGGCGCGGACGAAGACTTCGCCCGGACCGGCGCGGTGCTTGCGGGTATCGGCATCGTCATTGACCACCTGCCCGGTAGCGACGTTTTTGATCACCCCGTAGAGGGACGATCGGTGATCGACATCTTTTTCCGTCACCTTGAAGCTGCCGGCTGGCGTGTGGCGACCTTCGGTGCCGGTGGAAATGGGGGTCATGCCCACCAATTTGGGACCACGGTAGAAATAGGCTTTCTGCTCGGCGCGGTGGATTACAATCTTGGGAGGCCCTTGCACTCCGTCGCCATCCCAGTATCCCTTCACTAGCTCTGGATTGTTGCCCGCGTTGTCCGGTTGCACCTGCTTGGCACGCTGGCCGTATCCTGCGAGGTATTGGCTGGTTCCGCCTCCTGCTGGGTAGGGTGCGCATTGGCTCAGAAAAGCAACGGCGATTCCGGTGATGACAAGGGTGAGGATGGTGGAAATTTTCATGGTCGGTGACAGCGAGTAGTGGCTTCTGGTGACGGTAGCGTCAGTAACAATGAGATTTGTGCAAGGCATGGTCTTGTCACAATCTTGTTGTGGTTTTATCGACGGGTCAAGCTGAGTGCTATGCGAACATCTTGCTTTTTTCTATCCAGTCGCCCCAAGATACGGCATTCGCTGCCAAATCTTTCTTATTGCACCCTTCTGGCTTCAGAGGTATCGAAACGCACAGCCAATCCGGCTGCTAACTCATTCTACTACTACCATGCCTAACTACGATTATCGTTGCGAGAAATGCGGAAATGTCTTCGAAGTTTTTCAAAAGATGAGCGATGCTAAACTTGAAACCTGTCCGGAGCCCGATTGCGATGGCGCAGTCAAGCGACTCCTCGGCACGGGCGCGGGTGTGATTTTCAAGGGCAGCGGGTTTTACCAAACAGACTACCGCAGTGATTCCTATAAAAAAGGTGCCAGCAAAGACGGTGGCGGGGCCGCCAGTAAGCCCAAGTCTTCCGGTGGACATTCTTGTGGCAGTGGCTGCGGGTGCTGATCGCTATTTAGCAGCTCTACGATCTAATTTGACAATCAGGCACACTCCTTCGGTGAGTGTGCCTTTTTTATATGCAGTGGTCAGCAATCTAAGCTTTGGCTCTCAAGCCTGTGCGATCTCATTGAGCGATTGCAGCCAGGCGAGGTCTGGTGCGTGTAGCTTGGCTTCGCGGTGGGATGAGGCATCGGCGAGGCAAGTGGCATAGACGTCTGAGATTGCTTGTGCTGTCAGCTTCAACTTTAGAGCTTCTCCGGGCGTGTCGAGCTGGCTGCTGCATGGTAATTGCGGGTCGTGGTGAGGATCCTCCGAGGCCAGTGATTCTTCTAACAATGCGAGGGTGTGATCCACGACGATCTCCGGCTGGATCCTCTTCAGCTCTTTGGTGGCTTGAACGATCGCTTGTTGTTGATCTTTCTCGACCTTCCGTGTCCGCAGCCAGTCGCTGACGTGGTTGAGGCCGTGTTTTGAAAGTTTGGAACTCAGCGAGGGTAGGATCGCTTTGGCGGCAATACCTACTCCTAACAGGGGGTTCACCACTGCCACCACACCGCCGATAACCACCAGGCCTCCGGTGATGAGGTTGGATTGTTTGTCGATCTCGTCGGCCATGAGGTCGAGCCGATCCGCCAAGGGGGCGGAGAAATCCATTGAAGACTTGTTCTCTTTGCTCAGCTGCTCGGTGATCAGCGCTTCGAGCGTCTCCGCAGTTCCTTCGGCAGGAAGGTGGAAAATGCGAGCTTTTGGCAGGGCGTTTTCAGGACCCACACCGATCGGCAAGACGCGCCGGGTCACCAGCGCATAGGCGCAGGGGCTCAGGCGGTAGGGGACGAGAAAATAATGGCTCTCGTCGCGATCAGTGAGCTCGGATGTCTCCTGCGCGAGCACGGAAGCCACCAGCGGCAGCGAGCCGATGCGACTGCGGAAATAACCGATGCCGTCGTCTGCCACTTTTTTAGCTGCTTCTGCCAAATCGGTGGCCGTGCTCACCACGGGATCGAAGATCTGTTTCATGCCGGATGGCTTGGTGCTAACGACTAGAAGGGGCGGGCATAGCCGTTGCAGCGATTGTGCCAGCCTGGGGTCCAGCGTTTCTCACCTCGGGCGGGAGGCGAGTTGCGGACGCGGCGATCGAGACAGCGTTTGGCGGCGGCAGCAAACTCGGCGGCTGCCGGTTGTCCGGCGGGCACGTTCTTCATGTCCATCAGCACCCACATCAGTCCCCAGCCTTGGCCCTTGTAAGTTTCGCGTGGGTTGGTGCCGTCGCCCTTGAAGTTGACGTAATCGACCAAGGCGTAAATGCCATTCGAGGTGGTGGCCACCTTGTTGTAGTTCGCCTGAATGCGGGCGCGCTGCGCAGCGGGAGCGGCCTTCATGATTTTCGGTAGGGCTGCGCGAGATTTATAGGCAATGAACTCGGTCTGCACATTGACATTGGTAGCCAACCATTGGCGGAGTCCGGTGAGGCGCGGGCCATTGAAGTCGCGCTGGAAAGCTGCTTTGTTAGGCCATGGACAATCGGGGGCATAAGCGACAGCTGGCAGACGGTGACCACGGGCAGTGGCGTAGCGGACAAACTCAGGAAATGTCTCGGTCCACCGACCATTGAAGCCTTTGGGATACCAGATGAAGTGACCGATTCCGAGGGAGGGGAACTCTTCACCATCGTTCCAGTGGGTCAGGCCTGTGACCTTGCCGGCCGACTCGTTTTGCCAGATGCGTTTTCCTATCGCTGCTTTCTGCGCAGCTGTGAGCCGGACCGAAGCGGCTGCCGGGACTGGTGCTGCGGCGGAAACTGGCGGGGCGACACTGGGCGAGCATGCGATAAGCGTGGCCGAGAGAGAAAGAATGGTTAGCGAGGTATAAACTTGCATGATGCCGCCACGATACGCTCAAATGCGCCTGTTCCAAGAAGTTTTCCATGCCAATCATTGTCAAATATCTAATCACTGCCGCCATGGTGGTGCTGGTTTCCGAGTTTGCTAAACGCAGCGATAAGTTAGGCGCTCTGATCGCCGCCTTGCCGTTGGTTACGGTGCTGGCAATGACCTGGATGTTTTTCGAAATGAAAGGCGTGGAGCAGACAGAAAAAATTGCCAATCACGCGTGGTATACATTCTGGTATGTGATTCCCACCCTACCGATGTTCTTGCTGATGCCGTGGATGCTGCGTCGTGGTGTGCACTATGGCTGGACCCTACTCGCCGCATGTGTGCTGACGGCGGTGCTCTTTGTTCTCACCGCTTGGCTGATGAAGCGCTTTGGGATCGAGCTCATGTAGCCTCAGTGTGCGTAAAAAAAAGACCTCCTACCCGCATGATGCAGGGAGGAGGTCTGAAAAGATAGTTGCTTAAAGCGTTCAGTGAACGATGTGCACTGGAGTGCCGACTTTGGTCTTGGAGAAGATCGTTTGCACTGCAGGTTTGGGCATCCGGATGCAGCCGTTTGAGCCTGGGTAGCGATGCACGTAAGCGCTGTAGTGCATGCCGACGCCACCATTGGTCAAGCGCATCCAATAGGGCAGCGCGGAGCCCACATAGCGATCGTAGCGACCACGGTATTTCCGTCGGTCGCCACGGTAAACCTTACGTCCGTTGCGGTAGAGAGATCCGAAGATCGTAGAGCGTTTGGTGACGATTTTTTCTTTGATGGCAAACACTCCTGCGGGCGTGCGCTTTCCGGCTTTACCGGTGCAGCAAGGAAGGTCCATGGCGACCAGGTTCTGCACGCCGTCGGTGACCAGAAGTTGAGCACGCTGATCGGAAAGGTCGATTCTGACGCTGGTGTTGCTGCTGTTGGCCTTCGCCAGCACTTCCTCATTGCGATAGACCTCGTGGTTTTTCCGATAGTCGGTGCGCTGGGAAAATAACTGGTGTTGTTTCTGGGCTAGATTGGAGCTGGATGAACAGCTAACCATCAAGGTAGCCAAGGCCCCGAGAAGGCCGAGGGAAAGCAGGCGTTTCATGCGATTGTAGGGGGGAGCAGAAAACGACTAGCGCACGATGCTGACGCGGGTGCCAATGCGGGTTTTGTCAAACACCGTGGAGACCACCTTGTAGTAGGTGCGGATGCAACCGTGTGATGCGGGGTGACGTGGCACGTTGCCCTTGTGCATGCCGATGCCATCCCAAGTCAGACGCATCCAATAAGGCATCGCGGCACCCACATACTTTCCTCCTTCAGGAACCTTGTCCTTGCGGCTGTCAGCATTGGATTTAACCAAGTTGCCCTCGGCATCATAGATTTTTCCATAGGTGGTGGAGCGCTTGTCCGATTTAATTCTTTCCACAATGCGGAAGTTTCCTGTGGGCGTTGGGTAGTCGGAGCGACCCGTGGCGACTGGGTAATCCATCGCCAGTTCAGTGCCATTCATCAAGTAGCCACGCTGATCGGAGAGATCGATGCGGATGCTCGCATTTGAGGAATTGGTGCGGGCCAAGACGGCTTCGTTTTTATAAACTCCGTAATTACGCGGATAACCCTTTTGCGCTTTGAAGTGCTTGTAGCTCCCTGGCTGGTAGGGGTTCACATGGACCGCACGAAGAGGTTTCGTTTGATTGGGGTTAGGTGTGCTAGGATCAGAACAACTGGAAAGAAAAACTGAAATAGCAAGGGCTGGTAGAATGTAGGTAACTAGTTTCATGCGATAGAGTGGGGCGATCGAATGTGATGCATTACAGGAAACTAACGACACAGGCAAGCACAGTTTAAAACAGCTCATAGCGGCCGAAATGATGAATCTTATTCATGTGATGCAGGTTTGCAGTTGGTGGACCATGTATTGATTCAGTCAATGTTTCTCGAAGAAGAGTCGATTTGATCGAATCGCTATTTTCATTTGTTATGCGCAGCATGCGAACAATGACAAGCAAGGTGAGTGATGAGGTTCCGGCGATTGAAGGTGAGCCGACGAGAAGGAATTGGTTCTCGTTCTGGAGTCTGTTCACGCTACAGACGCAAAATGCATTTAATGATAAGGCCGCGCAGTTCTTACTGATTCCCCTGGGTGGCGTGCTGATGGCCACGGTGCCTGGCGCAGGTGGACTCGAATACATGCTGGGAGCCTTGATTGTGCTGCCGTTCATCTTGTTTGCCCCGCTTTCCGGCTGGGTTTCCGATCGTTACAGCAAAACTTCCGTGATCCGTGCCGCGATTATGCTTCAGTTCGTGGTTCTGGCATGGATCGGCTTAGCCGTCTGGCAGCGAAACTTGTGGATGGCCGTGGCTGGTTTCTTTATGCTCTCGGTAGAGTCGGTGATTCTTAGTCCGGCGAAACGTGGCATCGTGAAAGAACTGGTGGGTAGCAGTCGACTCGGTTTTGCCAGTGGTGTCTTGGAAATGTCGGTCGTTCTGGCTGTCTGTGCCGGCCAGATTTTATCAGGTTGGTGGTTTGATATTCGCTTGGAAGGTTATGAAAAAACATCGCCTGGTGAAATCGCCAACGGCTGGAATGCGGCCTTTTTCCCTCTGATGTTAGTTGCGGCCGCCGCGCTGCCTACGATCGCCGTGTCATTCGGAATCGAGAAAATCCCGGCGATGGGTCGGCGCAAATTTGAAAAGCGGATTTTCTGGGAGCATTTTGCCCAGCTCAAAGAGCTTTGGGTCGATCGAAGAATCCGTCTCAGCGCGGCAGGAGCTGCATTTTTCTGGGGCTTCGCCGGTTTCTTGAACCTTGCGGCCATCCAGATGGGCAAGGAGATGACTGGAGGAGGAGTTGGCTTCGGCACAGACATCGCCTTGCTCATGCTAGCTGCCAGCGGCGGGATTACTCTCGGAGGTGTGTTGGCATCTTTAATCTGCAGGAAGCAAATTGAGCTCGGACTCGTTCCGGTAGGTGGCGCGATCATGATCGTTGGTTCGCTGGCCTTGGCCGTGACGCCAATCAGCTCGATTTGGATTAAGGTGTGGTTGACCCTGGCGGGTGCCGGTGGCGCAATCTTGCTGGTTCCCCTGAATGCCTACCTGCAGGATGTTTGTCCGCCGGAGAAACGAGGCACCATCATCGCCGGAGTGAACTTGCTCGACTGTATGGCCGGAATGGTTGCGGTGCTACTGCAGGGAGTGCTGGCGAAGACAGGTGCCCCTTATTTTTTGCAGTTCACGCTGCTTGCTGCTATCGCCTTGGTCGCTACGAGTTATGCGGCGCGCATTTTACCCCAGCACCTCGTGCGCATGGTGGTGTTAGGTTTATTCCGGATGTTCTATCGTGTGCGGGTGCTGAATGCCGACCGGATACCGAAAGAGGGTGGCGTGCTTCTCACGCCGAATCATGTTAGTTACGTCGATGCCTTCATACTCTCCTGTGCTAGCCCTCGGAAGGTGCGGTTCCTAATGTTTGACGAATACTTCTCGCACCCATGGATCGGGCGGTTTGTGCGGCTGTTCGATACCGTGCCTATTTCCCAAAAACGCTCCAAGGAAGCAGTGCGGATCGCGGCAGAAGCGCTTGAGCAGGGGGACTTGGTGTGTATTTTTCCCGAGGGACAGCTCTCGCGCACCGGTTGCATGAACGAGTTCAAACGTGGCTTTGAAATGATCGCGCGGAAAGCAAACCGTCCTGTCCTGCCTGCTGTCATGGACGGTCTGTGGGGATCTATTTTCTCCTTCGAACGGAAACGGTTCATCTACAAAAAGCCCTACTGCTTGCGCTATGGAGTGACGGTGAATTTCGGCGAAATCATTGCGCCGGAAGTGGCGACCGCAGATCAGGTGCGCAACTCAGTGGCGGCACTACGAGCCGAGGCGTTCCCCGAGCGAGCCCCCATGGAAAACCCCATGTCGGTGATTGGAAATCCGGTGACTATACTCGCGGCAGACCCTGAAGTGTTAGGCGAATACCAGGCTGCGGTCGACGAGCTGAGACGAAGATCTCGATCAGAGCAAACGCAGATTGTGGCCAATGCGGTGCAGGTTGGTGATGTCAACGCTATTGGTCGGGGTCAGACGGTCATGATGGAGTGGACCGGCCTGGCCAGCTGCCGCGAGGTTGTCGCGATTGCTTTAGCTCAGTATCATGACCTCAAACTCATCTTGGTGGGGGCTGATGTCACGGCTGCGGCGGTGAAACAGTTGACCGATCAGTATGGCATCGAAGCTTACGTCGGAGGGCAAGCGCTCGCTGCCGCCTGTGTTCAAGCAGGGCTGGAACGCCGATGTTATGATTTCTCAGCCGACATCTTGTTAGGCACGCAATCTCTGCCGTGTCTGGCGGTGAAACAACGGGTGATTGCCATGTCCATGCCTCACCCTGTGGCGGTGACAACGACTAATCAACATCAGGAAGGCTATCGTGATCAAACCTGGGGTCGACTCCTGCCTGCCTTCGCTTGGGAATCCCATGAATCGAGCATCGAGCTGACGGGTGCTAGTATCGATGGGTCGCTTGAGGTGTCAGGAGTTAGGCTGGATCAGGAAGGTTTTGTGGAGCAGACTTTGCTCTCGATCGAGGAAGCTTGATCTAGCCTCTTTCGCACCCTAACAAAATGCGTATATTACAAATCATTACTCGCATGGACTCCATTGGCGGAGCCCAGCGACATGTCGTGGAGCTCTGCCAGGCGGCCCGTGCTGCTGGCCACGAGGTGCATCTGGCCTACGGGGGAAGCTGCGCATTGAGTTTTCAAGAAACCGAAGGAATCGAGCTGCATCCGATCGGAGCCATGCTCCGAGAGATCTCCCCGCTCAAGGACTGGGCGGCAATGAAGGAGCTGTTGGATTTGATGAAAAAGATCCACCCCGATCTGGTGGCCACCCATTCCACCAAGGCCGGGATTTTAGGCCGACTCGCTGCCGCTCGCGCCAAAGTTTGCAATCTGCACACGGTGCACGGCTGGTCGGTCAGCTTCTCTGGCAATGCATTCAAGAGACTGATCTATCGACAAATCGAAAGTCGCGTCCACCGCCTGGCCGATGGAATCATCTGCGTCTGTAAATACGACCACGCACATGCACTCAAGCTGGGGTTCGATCCGGAAAAGCTGCGTGTGATCTACAATGGCCGCCCCTATAGCTCGGTTCAGGCTAATATAAAAACAGATAACTTTGAAGAACCTGTTAGGATAGTATCTATCGGTCGCATGGCGTGGCCCAAGCAACCGGAGCAGCTGTTGCGCTACCTCACGGTGGATCGTGAATCACGGCTTGATCTATTAGGCGATGGTCCGCGTGAAGAGGAAGTGAAGAACTATGCCAAAGAGCTGGGCGTTAGCGATCGGGTCACCTTCCACGGCCATGTCGATCAGATCGACCCCATTCTAGCGCAGGCAGATATTTTCGCCTTGGTGTCTGATTGGGAAGGCTTTCCGATGTCCACTCTGGAAGCGATGGCAGTGGGGCTGCCGACGGTGGTTTCTCGAGTAGGAGGTGCGGCTGAAGCGATTGATGAAGGGGTCACGGGCTTCACTATTGCTCGTGGAGATGAACAGGCCCTGCATAGTTGCTTGAAAAAACTGGTAGCTGCGCCAGACCTTCGTCGAGATCTAGGCCGTGCAGCGCGTGAACTTTACAATCGGAAGTTTAAACTTTCTGCCATGGTGACAGAAACGCTGGAGTTCTATCAGGAATGTCTGTCAGGTAGCTCGCCCAGCAGCTCCGAATGAGCTCTGCCGAATTTAAGTGAGTGATATCCATTTCATCCGCTCAGCTGTGTCGGGAGATTATTGTGTGGAGGGCACAGGCATTCACTCATGTGTTAGGTGATCAGATCTTGGAACGAATCATTTCGAAATCTTGCTACGGAAGTTCCTGAAAGAGGCCACGTGAGCGCTGTTTCGTCGTGTTAGAGGTGTTCAGTTTGTCGACCTCAATCCGCAAGAAGGTAAACAGGTTTTAAAACTTAGTTAAATGAAAAATATATAAATAGTGAGGATGGGCCGATTATTAGCTTGAAAATAATATAAAAATTCATATTCCTAGGAGCTGAAACGACTGTTTGTGGACTTTTTACAGAGAAAAAACACAAATGAGCGTCTTTTTATTAAATTTATTAACAAGGCTTAAATTTTGGAAACTGTCAGTACAGCACCACTTGTTTCTGGGTCACCAGCTCCCAGGAGGTCTGTATTTGCCCTACTGTTACGCTGTATCACGACCATTGCCGGTCTCAGTTTAGCCGCCAAGGGCTTGGGTTTCCTGAGAGATGCAGCAGCAGCTGCCATTTTTGGCACCAGTGATGCGATGGATGCCTATGTGCTCGCTCTTTCCGTGCCTACTTTGTTAGCCGGTCTTCTAGGAGCAGCCATGCCGACAGCGATCATCCCTGCCTATGCGTTGGCGAAAAGAAAAGGCGGCAGCGAATCTGCCGTCGCTGTTGTAGCGAACGGAATCTTCCTTCAAGCCATGGTGGCTACAGGGATTTGCTTGCTGCTGGCTCTGCTATCCCAACCCTTGATGCAGGTGGTAGCCGGTGAATTTGGCGGAGAGAAAATGCAACTCTGTAGGAATCTGTTCCTTCTGCTACTTCTTTTTTCCATACTCTACAGCATCGGCAATGCAGCCACTGCAGGGCTACAAGCGGAGAAACGCTTTGCACTCGGCGCCTTGGCTCCTGCCATAGTGCCTTTGGTGGCTCTTGTTAGCTTACTTCTTTTTCATGCGTCGTTCGGTATCTATGCCATGGCTTTTGGCTTGGTTCTGGGTTCACTCGTTTATCTGGTAGTCCTCTCAAAAGGTCTGCTGAAAGAGTTTGGATCCAGTTGTTTCATTCCGAAGTTCCAAGGTCACGGCTGCGGACAATTACTGCGTGACTCCAGTTTACTGTTGATAGGCGGAGCCGTTTTCGGCGGCTGTGTGATGATTGATGTCAGTATCGCGTCGCGTCTGGAACCCGGAACCGTAGCGACCTTTGGTTACGCCGATAAGGTCATCGGGATTGTGCTCTCTTTGGCCGGAGTGGCCCTAGGTCAGTCGCTTTTACCCTATCTTGCCGATCTCAGTGCGGCGAATGATTTACCCGGGCTGAGAAAGATGGGGTGGAAGATTTCTTGGGCGGTAATCGCAGTGACAATTCCAATGGTTTTGGCGCTCTGGTTCTCTGCCGATCTAGTGACTCAACTGCTCTTCCAGCGTGGTGAATTTGATAGTTCAGCCACCGCTCGTGTCGCAGACGCCTTGCGCTGGGGAAGTCTGCAATTTCCCGCGGCTGCACTCGGTATCGTGGCTTCCAAAATGGTCGTTTCCATGGGGGGAGTGAGGTATATGTGCGTGGTTTCGACCATTGCCTTGATCGCTAATTTCTTCCTCGACGTCGCTCTGGCACCGCATTTCGGCCTCGCCGGTATCCTCATCGCTACAGCCATTGTGCACGCACTTTCCGCGGGGCTGCTCTTTTTGAAAACCCTTAGATCATGAACTCATCACTCTTCCAGCTTGAGGCTATTGATAGAGCCTATGCACGCTTCGCAAGCATTAGCTGTGCGCGTGTTATCGTAGGTCGCTTGAATGAGAAGTTTTGGTCGATCTCCTTTTTCTCTCTCGCCGTGTTTGCTTCTTGGTTGGCATTCCAGCTCACCCCATCGGCCGATGCCACGCCTCCGTCTTTAATTATTCAGGTGCTGACTTGTCTGACCTTTGCCACCGGTTTTACAGCGTCCGCTCATGTGCTCGGAGCCACGAGCCATCTGGTGACCAGGAAGGTGACATTGTTAGTGGTGAAATTGGTTTTCTGCACCTGTATCGCAGCCTTGGCGGTCAATGTAGTGGTGAGCTTTATTTTGTATCAGCCTGTTGGTCGCTATGTCATGGCCATTGCGATGGGAGGCACAGCTCTGTTCGCATGTTTATTACGCTCTGCGACCTGGATGTTCAGCGCTGCTTACATGCCTAAAATCAGTTTGGTCGGGGATGAGAAGTTCTGTGAGGAAAGTAGCGAGCTACTGAAAAAGAAGAACCTGCCTTTAAAAATTCAAACCTTCAGCTTGCGGCAGGATTGCCAGGTATCGCCGTCTTTCCTCTGTGATTTCGACGCTTCCAGCTATCCAGTTTCTATCCATCGACTGTGTCAGCGCCTGAATGATTCGGAGGCCGATCATATCGTCTACCAGCCAGCACACTGGGAGGTGTTAGAACAACCTCTCGTAGAAGCCTTGGCCTCCGGGAAAACCGTATCGCCATTTTCCCAATACGTGGAGGAGCATTACCAAACTATGCCCACCTGGGAGATTCCCAACTCTGGCTTGTTCAGTAAATCCTTCGCCAATTCTTCACCCAGCTTTCTGATGGCTAAACGATTATGTGATGTGGCACTAGCCATTGTTGGGCTGATCTGCGCCATGCCCTTGCTCGCCATCGCTGCTGTGATGATCAAATTGGAAGATGGTGGCCCAGTCTTCTACAACCAACAACGTGTGGGTCGCTACGGTAAAACTTTCACGATTTATAAACTGCGCTCTATGTGCACCAACTCGGAAGCTTCAGGTGCCAAATGGGCCAGTAAGGGGGATTCCAGAATTACACGTATCGGTAAAATTATCCGGCGCACACGCGTCGACGAACTACCACAGTTTTTGAATATTCTGCTCGGCGACATGAGCTTCATTGGTCCGCGTCCCGAACGCCCGGAGTTTACCGAATCGCTCGATGTTGAACTGGCACATTACAATCTCCGGCACCTTTTGAAGCCCGGACTAACAGGATGGGCTCAAATTAATTACCCTTACGGTGACAGCATCGAAGATGCCAAGCAGAAGCTGACCTACGATCTCTACTACGTGAAATACGCCACTCTGGCGCTCGATCTGCAAATTACCCTGCGCACTATCGGTGCCGCTATGCAGGGAGCTCGCTGAGTCGAGCACAACTAAGTTCCAAGCCATGACTAACCTTCCACAGATCACAAACGCTACCAGCTCCGCCAATGGCGATGAGCCAGGGCCAAGCGTGTGGTGGGTTTGGCTCGCGACAGCTACTTTCTGTGCGCTAACAGTTCCATATGCCACGAACTTCATTCAATGGGCGAACGACTTTGGAGTATTGCCCATTCGCCCGGCGATCTACCTGGTCTTGGCATCTGTAGCTTGTCTGGTCGTAACCTTTGGGCGTCGGCCAGATTTGACGGTCACCAGCTTATTGATTTTGTCGTTCCAGCTGATTTACATTTTCGAGAGCGTTGTATTACACCGCTACGACCATCCATCCGGACGCTATTACCCGATGATGACTCACGGAGCTATGTTCGTAGGAATTTTCAGCATCGCTTGGTTTCTCGGCGTCAGTCATCGATTAAGTGCTCTGCCTATGAAAATGGCCGCGGCGAGTATTGTGGTGATTTGCTCGCTGGCAAACATTGCAGAGTGGTTTGGTGTCCATGAGTTCACCATCGTGGTTGGTCGGGCCGCCGGTTTTCATGGCGACCCTAACAATGCATCGATCGCCATCGTGCTAGCCTTGGCGGTATTCTTATCCTACTCGAAAAATATCTGGGTTTCTTTCGCGATGATCGCTCTCAGCTTTATCGCGGTTGCCATCACTCTGAGCCGGTCCGGTATGATTGCCGAGGTTCTGGTGAGTGTGGCTTTTCTCGTTAGTGCTTATCGGCGTCAACCTGCTGCAGTGCTTCAGGCTCTTGCCGTGACTGTGCCTATTGTGATTCTTGGTATCGGTTTTTTGATCTCTCAGATGTCCACCGAGACTCTCCGAGAGTCGGATGTTCAAGATCGATTGGGGGCTTTGTTAGGAAAAGATTCAGGGAAGATGGCTTCCGGCGAGCGAATGAAAGACCTCAGCGACGGACTGCGTGCTATTCGTGAACAACCCGTGTTTGGCTACGGCGTGGGCACCGGCACGGGCAAATGGCAGCCACATAATCAACTGGTGGCCGTGTGGATCGATGGTGGCATCATCTTCGCCGGGCTCTATCTGGCAATCTTGGCCTCCATGGCCTTGAAATGCCTGATGGCTGGTGGGCGAGGGGGACTGTGCTTGCTCGCTGTGGTCATTTTCATCCCTTTTAGCCAGCTGCTTCACACCTCGATGGCCTATTGGACCACGTGCATCGTATTCATCAATCTAACATCTACCCGCTTCATCACCTTGCAGTGGTCGGGTAGCTCGGCAGTGGGGCAGACCGTGTCCGATCCTTCACCTTCAACCTCTCAGACCAGTCATGCCTGATATCGTTCATCTCTGTTATCCGGGTGTTGGTGGACAGGCTGCTGTCGCCACAGGGCTTGCCATTGAGGGGAGTCGTGCAGGCGTCTCTCATGGTGTTGTTTTCTATGGGATTGAAACCACTGCGCCGCAATATCTGCAGCTTTGTGATGCGCATGACATCGAGCACATGACGATTGTTAAACAGCCTGGATTCGGGTTGTCGGCACGACGCCAGCTTGCACAAACGATCCGCAGCATGGCTCCGAGCATCGTGGTTTCCCATCACCACGATACTGCAGTAACGGTGTCGGCATTGACCTTGTTAGGTTGTAGCGATGACCGCCCACTCAGAATCTTTGTGGAGCACCATTCGAATGCTCTGAAAAGCAAGAAGGATTGGTTGTTGTCGACCCTCGCTCACCGCAGCTGCGACCAAACAGTTTTCCTCACAGAGGCTTATCGTCGTGAGGTACATGCTAAAATCGGGAGGTGGTTGGATTTTGAAAAAACAACTGTCATCGCGAACGGCCTTGATCTCTCATTCTATCAGCCTGTTGATCATGGCTGTGACACGTCTGTCATTGGGATGCAGGGGCGGATGGACACAGGGAAGGATTTTGAATCCCTGATCCGTGCCTTCGCCATAATTGCAAAAGGTCATCAATCGCTCAGACTCGAATTAATCGGCGATGGGCCTCATCGTGATCGACTGGAAAAGCTGTGCCGTGATTTGAGCATCGAGGCTCGTGTCAACTTCACCGGTTTCCTTAAACATGAAGAACTCATCGCACATATGTCCGAGTGGCAGATCGCTGTTCTCATGACGGATGGTGAGACCTTAAGCATGGCGATTTTGGAAATCTGGGCCTTGGCTCTGCCATTGGTATCCACTCGGGTAGCCGGGGTTCAAGACCTGGTGAATGACGGCGTTGATGCTCTGCTTGTTAACCCTGCAGACGTGGCGGCCCTTGGCGAAACACTGCTAAAACTCATCCAAGAATCGGACTTAGCAAAATCCCTAGGCCTTGCAGGTCGCGACAGAGTTCTTGTGGAGTTCAATCGTCAGCAAATCTGGCAACAATACGTCGAACTCTCTTCGCGCGTAGCTCCACGGCTCAGCCACCATCTCTCGACATGTGTCCACGACTCTAGAATTTCCTAACAATCCTCCCGAACTTCATTTTACCCCCCATAGAAATGACATCGAATACACGAAAAATACTCCAATCAGGGCTGACGGCCTTGAGCGCTTGCGGCCTAACAAGGTGGTGTCGCAAGAAACAAACCGGCGCATGCATCCTGATGTATCACGGTTTTTCCAATGGTAAGCATCGAGGCCTTGAGAATCATTCTCGCTTACATCTCGACATCAAAGGGTTTCGCCACACCGCGAAGGTTCTAAAAAAACATTACAACGTCATCCCGCTACAACTGCTCGCAGACATGATGGCCGCAGGGCAAACTATTCCGCCTAACACAGTGGTTCTCACGTTCGATGATGGTTACGCATCGAACTACCATTTGGCACTCCCAGTTCTGGAAGAAATGGGTCTGCACGCCACGGTTTTTGCCTCCACGGGCTTCATCGAAGGTGAGATGTATCAGTGGCCGGACCGTATTGAATACGCGATCGATCATTGTCCTTCCGAAACCTTAAAACTGAATTTCCCCGGCTTGCCAGAGGAGTTGAGTTTGAAAAACATTGAACAACGTAAACAGGCACTCCTTCTTCTCGACCCTGCGTTAAAGAAAATCCCTCAAGGGAGACATCTGGAAAGTATCGATCACATTGAACAAGCTGCTGGTGTTGCCTTGGCTGATGATCCTAATCCTGCGGATATCTATCGGCCACTGACTTGGGATCAGCTGCGTGAGTTGGAAAAATCGAAATACGCGAGCATCGGTGCACATACTCATGTCCATGCCATTCTTGGGCACTGCCCGCCCAGCTTTGCTCGCCAAGACATGCGACGCTGCACCGAGCTATTGAAAGAAAAAGGAGGCGTTGAGAACCCAACATTTGCTTACCCCAATGGGCAACCGGGTGATTATAACCAAGAAACCAGAGAGATCCTTAAGGACCTCGGGTATTCCGTCGCATTGACCACAGTGATGGAGTTTAACCCATCTGATCAAGATTTGCTAACGCTCAAACGCATGGGGACTCCGAGAAACGGGTATCAGGCAGACACGATTTGTTCGGGTTTGATGCATCGCGTCAAGCCTCCGCTGGTCGATGCCTGTCGCAAATTTATTCCAATCAATGCCTAACATGACTACTGGAGATACATATTCTCAACCACTTGTTCGGCCCAAGGTCCTGCACCTGCTCGTGGGTGTTTTGCCTGGTGGCATGGAGACTTTAATGGTGAATTTGCTCTGCGAACAAAGCCAATCCAATCGATGTGAAAACGTGGTGGCTGTATTGCATTCAGGCGATATCGAAGGTTCTTTAAAACCGACTATCGAGTCGGTGGCTGAGTTTCATGATTTTGAGGCCAAGTCGTTTTTCTCCATTGATTTCGTCAAAAAATTCAAAAAGCTACTTCATGAAACCCAGCCTGACGTCGTTCATTGTTGGAGTTACGATGCTGGAATCGTAGCTGGTGCAATCGCTCGGTATGCCTATGGCATTAAAGTTTGCTGGGCGATTCACTCGATGGATCTGCCCTCGCGCCAAGAATACAGTCGCTGGAGGTTTTTGCTAATGAAGACCACTGTCGCTATCGCATCGCGCCTGGTTCCTGACACAATCATCTCATGCTCTGACAAGGCTTCTGCTGCACATGCTCGGTTCGGTTTTCCTCTCCAACGTTGTCAGACCGTTGACAATGGAATTGATACCAATCGCTATAATATCCGGCCAGAGTTGCGGAGCGAAGTTCGCCGGCAGTTAGGGATTGCCGGTTCCTCTCAGGTAGTGGGTTTTGTCGGGCGTTCTCACCCCGTGAAACGCTTGGAGGATTTCTTCGCCGTTGCTTCCTTGTTGATGCAAAAACGAGCCGATTTGCACTTGCTTGTGCTGGGCTTCACCACAGACGAACTCTACCCCGCGGCGCGTGAAAGGTATGAGCAACTACCTGACCAATCTCGGATACATTTCCTAGGGCGTCAGCCCAATACAGAACTATATCTGCCCGCTATGGATGTTACGGTGCTGACATCGGAGTCAGAAGCCTTGCCAATGGTGCTAATGGAGTCGCTGGCCTGTGGTATTCCATGTGTCAGCACCGATGTGGGTGCTACCCGCAGGGTGGTAGGAAAGCACGGGCAGTGTGTTCCGCCCAAACAACCTGAACAATTTGCCTCAGCTGTCTTTGACATGCTCGATTCTAACCTTTCTCCCGAGAAAGCTAGAGAGCACGTGTTGGAACATTTCTCGATTGCCGTGGCATCGAGACGATATGTCGGATGCTACCAGAATCTAGCCAAGACCTCCGCAATGCCACCACTGGCAGAGTCGATTCAACCACCACGCAAAAAGGTCCTGCACTTGGTAAACGACGTTGGTTACGGCGGCGCCCAGGTGCTGTTGAAACGCCTCAGCATCGGTTTGAAGCAGCAGGGATTTGATCAGACTGTTGTGTCGGTTCTGCCAATCGAAACAATCGGCAAACTAGCTCCCGAGTTCGAGCAAGCAGGTATTCCTGTGCGCAGTTTGAATATGGATGGACCACTTCAAGGGCTGTCTGGTTTGGTTAAACTTGGGCGTATATTACGCGATGAACAGCCTGATTTAGTGCAGACATGGATGTTTCACTCCGCCCTCATTGGTGAGTTCGCGCGACTCTTTACTTTGAAGAAAATCAAAACCCTCTGGAGTATTCATCACACCTATCTGGGTAAGGAATCCTCGAAAATGGGGACGCGTGTGATTCATCGTTGTCTGGCTTGGGCCTCAGCGGCACTACCCGAGAATATTATTTACTGTTCCAAAGCCGGATTGGATTTGCATCACGCTAGTGGCTTTGCTCCTGCCAAATCAGAGCTGATTTTCAACGGCACGGACACCGAGGTTTACCGACCCAATCAAGCTGCCAACGATCAACTCAGAGCCGAGCTGAACATTCCTGTCGGTGCTCCCGTGGTCGGTATGGCCGGGCGTTATCATCCACAAAAAGATTTTGCCAATTTGTTACGAGCATTCGCGAAGGTGCAGAAGGTTATCCCACAAGCGCACCTGTTAGCTTGTGGTCCCGAAGTGACTCGAGATACCGATGCCCTGCGCGAGTTAGCCGATGCGTGTCCTCATTCGGAGCAAGTTCATCTCATCGGTCCTCGCCGCGACATGGTAAATATATACCCGACACTTGACCTTGGTGTGCTCAGCTCTTGTGAAGGGGAAGCCTTTCCTCTGGTGCTGGGTGAAGCGATGGCATGCGAAGTTCCTTGTGTGGCCACCGATGTGGGGGATTCAGCACTGATCATTGGCGACACCGGAAAAATTGTGCCGCCCCGTGACTCGACAGCGTTAGCCAAGGAAATAGTTTCTATGCTCCAACTTTCGGATAACTCCTACCGCTTTCTGGCACAGCGTGCCAGAAAGCGGGTGCAGGAACACTTTGGTCTGCACACTTACATTGATGCTCATGCTTCCCTCTATCATCAATTGTTAGGATTGTTTGTGCCTGCAGAAGAAACACGAGCAGCACTGCCACTCCTTTCGAAGAGCTCCACAAGAGCCTTTGCAAAACCCATCACAAGTAAACATTCAGCCGCCTGAGCTGAGCCTTTTCTGGAGCGAATATCACCATGACCCATCAATCACCATTGTTTCCAACACGCTGTGGCATCTTCTTTCTGATGATGATCTGTGGCCTTGCTTGGTCGCCTGTGATGGGGGCAAAGGTCTGGACGGCCTCTGCGATGTCGCGCGTGAAAATCGACCAGCCAATACCGAAAACAACATCCGCAGCGATCAACCTTCACGCATGCCGTAACGAGTGGGAGTCGGCCCAGGTGATCGTAACCGATACTGTTGATCGACTCACTGAGTTGAGCTTTGAAATAGGAAACTTTCGTGGTCCCAACGGAGCAACTCTTCCAGCGCCGACCGTCTATCAGCAATATGACGTGCGCATCCGCCAGAGCTCGCCACAAGCGCCCTTGTCGTCTGGGCTTTATCCCGACGCATTGGTGCCCATGTCACCTGGAGATAATCCGAACGTATCATCATTCCATGGCCTGCAAGGTCAGGCTAACCTCCGATGGTGGATTGATTTCCGTATCCCCACCCAGCAGCAGCCGGGGGAATATGTAGGGGTGATTGATTTCATAGTAAAGACTACCGGGGAATCGATAGGGAGTGCTACGATCACAGTGAATGTCAGTCCTGAGACCTTGCCTCAGAAACCGACACTTAAGTCTTACTTCGGACTGGAGGAACATCGTGTCGCACAAATTCACGGGCTGGACCGTGAGGCTGATGGACTGAAACTGACGAAAGTCATGGATCGGTATTATCAACTGCTCATTCAAAGCCGAGTTCAGCCGGGAATTATTTTCGCATCCAGCCCACCTCTGGGTCCTAACAATAAGATCGTTTGGGATACTCCGGCCAGTGAGTCGTTGCCTGCCCCTGCTGCGGTAATTGATCAGTATTTTTCCAATGCTGGAAAATTAAACTGTCTGCATTTACCGATGTGGGCCGACTATCCATTTTCAAAACCTCTTGGCAAGGACCGAGACCAAGCGGTTGCTTACCTGGCCGATCTTGCGAAGCGTTGTCGAGCAATTGCACCGGATGCGGATTTACTATTCAGCGTCGGACAAATCGATGAACCTAACAGTGCAAATGCCTACAAGCTTGTCCGTCAGTGGTCGGCATTCGTGCATGAGGCGGCCTTGTTCGCTGCGACTCCGATTCAGATGTTTGTCACCGAACAACCTGAGCCGGAGGAAAGAGAGTGGGGGACACTCGTCGGATCCGTGGATGTTTGGTCCCCTCAGGTGATGTTGGTTTGGGAAGATCTCGAAAGCAACATGGGGAACCAAATGATTCGGAAACGTATTCAAGCTGGCGACCAAGTCTGGTGCTATCCAGCGCTCGCCCAGTTTCGTGATCGTTGGCAGAAGGAAGTTGGTGCTACTGATATGCTGCACTCGGCTTATCCGCCGGTGTGGTTGACTGATTACCCTGCGGTGAATTACCGCATCCTTCCTTGGCTCTGCGCGTCTGAAAAACTAACGGGGGTCCATTACTGGAACACCATCGCTTGGCCAGAAGCTACCGATCCATGGCAAGATGCTGGAAGTTTTCTGATTGATAACAAAACGTTCAATGGCGACGGACTTTTGATCTATCCACCAGCTCCTTCGCGTTTGGTTGGGGCGGAGAAAGCTGCAGCTATGCAACCAAGCCCATCGATTCGCTTAAAATGGATCCGTGATGGCATGGAGGATTACGAGCATTTGCAGCTTCTCCAAAAACATCACCCTGAGCTGGCTCGGTCGGTTCTTTCCACAATAGCCAGAGGTTTTGCCGACTGGGAAACAGAGCCTGAAGCCATTGCACGTGCCCGGCGGATCATCACTCAGCACCTCGCTGAACATCCACCCTGAGGTCCCTTGATAGAACACTCCTTATCCTCACCGGTTCTCCCAAAGGCCGGTCTGATCAAAACCCCTAACTAGTTAACCTATTCCCCTCCAACGCATGAAAATCACAACTATAAAAGACACGCTGCCAGCTGAACAAGTGGCGCCCGAAACCCTACAGAAAATTAACAACCGCGACCGCTTTGAGCTGCCTGAAAGAACACTAAGCAGCACTACGAAAATCACTCTGCAGCCTATTCAGGCACGTTCGGAGTTCACCGACCTTGAAACTGAGTGGGATGACTTTTTGCTTAGGACGCAGACCCCCAGTCCTTTCCTTAGCTGGGATTATATTGACGTATGGTGGGATGTATATGGTGATAAAGGGTTTGATGTGCAGCTCTACATCGCTCGCGATGAGGCGGGCAAACTCATCGGAGCCGCGCCTTTGATGATTTCTCAAAAAGGAGCCTTCTCGGGAGCTCGTAGTAAGTTTCGTCATCTGTCATTTATCGGCGGAGTGGGGGACTTGTTAGGTGAGTCGCTGGAGCTACCAGCCATCAAAGGATACGAAGTTGCCTTGGGGGAAGCCACCGCCGAACTGATCAGGGCGCAGCTACATGGCCAGTGGGACGTGCTGTATTTCTATCTGGTTCCCCATGATTCAAGATCGACAAACACCATGCTTCGAGGGCTCGCCAAAAGTGGTGTTGGGATCAAGACGGTATCCTCCCTTCCTTCACCATGCACACCGATCTCAGATACTTGGGATGCGAGCTACAAAAACCGCTCGAAAAAAATGAAGGAGAATATTCGCAAACTGTATAACAATCCACGAGGTCAGTATGCACACGATCGTCATGTGGTTGGTCAGGACATCGAATTCGAACCAGCATACGAAGAACTCGTCCGGCTTGCAGAAGCTCGCTGGGGAAATGATTCGCTTGCGGCTTTTCATACTCCTGAATTTGTCGATTTTCACTGGAAGTTAGCCCCGCGTTTACTGGCTAAGGGACAATTGATGTTCGGCCTCTTAAGGAAGGAAAATGAATACGCCGGCGCGGTGTATGACTTTATTTTTAACGATAAAAAATGGACCTATTCCATGCCTTGGGACCCAGCTTATGCCAAGAGTCGTATCGGGGTTTCGCTTAATCTTTGGTCGGTCGCAGATGCTCACGACCGTGGCCTAAAAGAGGTGGATTTCCTCCCCGGGGAATCTGGCATCAAGGATCGTTTAGCCAAGTATCAACGAACTCTCAATACTTACGAAGCTGCATGTCCACATAGTATGGGCGGCACTCTTTTCTCACTCGCGCGCGGCATTGATAGGATGCTTAAGCACAAAGACAAACCTTCTAACATTACGAGCCATGAATAATTCACACTCATCAGCCTCTGACCAAGTCGTTTTGGTTGGAAATCAGAATAACGCGCTGTCAACCAATGATGAGCGTTATGCGATCCAGACGCCTTCCATGCAGGGGCCAGGACTCGCGGGTCACCGTGAAGTCAAACGAGCCGTCTTTAGTGTTGAGGAACTGTTCAGTTACGTTCGCAAATATGGAATCGTAGCTGCAATCGTCGGTCTTCTGTTAGGCGTTGGTCTCTACACCTTTGTGCAAACACGCACTCCGGTTTTTGAGTCGACCTCCATCGTTCTGTTGAATCAGGGGAATGGCAAACAGCTGAACTTGGAAACGATCCGACCCGAAGAGCAGTCGGAATACACTCTACCGCAGTTGGTCAATAATTTGAAGAATGAGATCAGCTCGGATAAATTCAGACTCAGCTTTTTCGGAGCTGTGGATGATCACCTACGCGACCGAATCATCGGTGTGAGAAGTGAAAGTGAGCAGGGACTGAACGATCAAGCTATCTTCCTTGATCGCGTTAGCAAACAGATCGCTATCGAGGTCTTAAAAGATTCCCACATGGTTTCGGTGACGGCAAAGAGTCAGGACAATCAACTTGCCGCGGAATTAGCAAATGCCTACGTGGCGCATTTCTGTGACTACACCCGACAAGAAGAAATGGAGAACACCCGTAAAGTAGCTGATTTCCTGCAATCAAAAGCCAGTGACCTTCTCGTGCGCGTCAAGCAACTCGAAGCTGAATTGCTTGCGTTTAGAGAAAAAGAGGGAATCAGTGCCGGTCAGGCTGATTCTGAATTCGCTGCCAATCAGGTGAATAACCTCAATACTCAACTGGTAGAGGCGAAGTTGAATCGTGAAAAAATAGCTGAAACGTTAGACATCATCGACTCCGCAGGGAAAGACCCTGAGGACCTACTCAAGGTGCCTTTGCTCGCCGAAAACGCTGTGCTCGCTGAGGCCTATGCTGAGCTGAATGAAGCGCGTAGTGAAGTCGGCACCTTATCGATCGATTTTGGTAAAATGCACCCGCGTATGATTGTCGCAGTGAATAAGGAGCAGGATGCCCTGGAAAACCTGCAAAAGCTGGTCGGTCAGATGGTGGGGTCGCTGCAACGTCAACTTAAGACGAGCACAAGCAAGGTGGTCAGTCTGGAAACGAAAGTCAAAGTTGCCAAAAACGAACTGACTCTCGCAGGAAACAAATCGGTGGGGCAAGAGCTCAAGGAAGAACAGCTGAAGTCGGGGCGTGAGCTCTACAACAGCCTGATCCGCCAGAAAAACGAGGCTGATATTGCGCTGCAGTTCAGTGGTGTCGATCGTGTCCGCATCACCGAACAAGCGCTACCGCAACGTGATCCTATTTTCCCTCGTAAACCACTCTCAGCAGTTTTGGGACTGGTGGCATTCGGTGGTTGTTTCTTCGGAATTCCGCTAACACTCGGATTGGGGAAACGTGTGATCGAACTGGCTCAGCCAGCGACCACGGAAGAGGAGGCTCCTGCCATCGAGCAGACGGCTGAACAGGTGCCTGCCATGGCTCCCAACTCTCACCATGCCTTGCCAAGCTTCCCTCAAAGCAATCAGACGTCCGAAGCCTTGAACTATCCGACCTTGGTCACCTTCCCACGAGGTGACGCCAGCCAGTCGCGCGATTGGGTAAGGCACGCCAGCGACCCGGCTGTAAGATCCGGAGTGGAGCTGAATGCTTATCTGACACGTCTCATCAGCGAGCCTAACCAAGCACGCGGGCTGATTCTAACAAGTAATCATTACAACCCCGCTAAAACACTCTCTGCGGCAGCACTTGCGCTGGCAGCGAGTCGGCGTGGTCTGCGCACTTTGTTAGTGAGTAGCGAGAAGCTCACTCCATCGATGTCGCCCGAGCAAACACAATACCGAGATGGAGCACTGCAAAAAACCGCCGATGAGCTCCTGGCACCATTCCATACCGAGCAGCAAGGTCTGTTCTTTGTCACGGATGATGCCTGGAAGCGCATTCCCAGCCTCTGTCTGGAAACCTTGACCAACGCCCATCACTGTGTCGATTTACTGATTCTCGATGCGCCACTGGTTTCGGCCGAGTCGGAGCTAGCGATACTTTCCGGCTTTGCTTCAAACATCGTCTTGGTCCGAAACAGCAGCGAAGATTACCATCACAGCGAACAGCAAAAACGCTTCCAGCGGATTCTGCCAGCGTGCACGGTGACGGGGGAATTTCTGATCGAAGGTTAGATTCAGTCCTTAGTCCAGATGCGCGTGTTTAAATCTAACATATGAACGATACCATAGATCCAGCTCATTTGATTCGCAAAAGTCTGCATCTGCGAGAGATTGCCAGCGGCTAGGTTCATCTTCGGCTCAAACCAGTTCTCGGACTTGGGCACGGTGAGGTGCAGCTTGGACTCGTGCAGCGCCAAGCGGATATCTACGCCGTAGGCCTGTCTCAACTTGAGTAGTCGCTCCTGCATATCGGGAGTGAGGATGTAGCGCGCCTCCACTTGGTCACCACCGTGGACCACAAAGGCGCGTTCGAAGTCCGGGTTTTCCAAGCGCACCAAGTCGGAGTTTAAATTTTGCACTTTTCGGCCTAACCACCCGAAGGTGCTCTCTGCGAAGTCCGGTTTGATCGTGACCCAGCTTTGAAAGTCTTTGTTGAAATCGGCGATGAAGATCAGCCCTTGAAAAATTGTATGCCAGCTCGTTTGGGTGTGCCCCTTGCTGTTGGTGCTCTGTTTTTTTTCTTCCGCATGAATTTCTGAAAAAGAGATTTCCGTTTTGTCAACGTGGCCGAAAAAAAGGTCTTCGCAGCGATAGCGATCGATCCTCCTCGCATAGAGTCCGGTATTTTCAAAGCCAATTTGGGAAATGCCACGTGTCGGTGCGTAGTTGACCCTCGGTTGTAAAAGTTGTGTTAGGCCTCCGATGACTTGTTCCTTGTAAGTCGCATTGTAGCGCTTGGCATGTCCGGAGATGAACTGCAAGTAGACGATATAGCCATAGATCAATCCTGCAACGAGAGGGAAGAATGCGAGGATGCTGAGATCGCTATGAGGGGAGCTGGCGACTTGCTTCGACACCACAAGAGTCAGCAGACTGACGGCCACAGCGATCAGTGCCACCATGACGATGCGTATGTGTCCTCGGCGGATACGTGCCAGCCTCTTTTGTCTGTCCTGTTCGAGAGATGTTAGCACAGGCGCCAGCGCGTCCGCCAACACCCGGGCATCGGCAGGGAGTTGTTGCAGTCGGTTAATAGGTGGGGGGCTTTCAGACATGGATTGATTGCGCGGACCGTTCGGCAGGCGCGGTGATGAAATGTTCGCGACGTTGAAAGCCGAACAAGCCAGCGACCAAACTGGATGGGAACATATCGACTCCGTTGTTGTAATCCATCACCGAGGCATTGTAGGCGCGTCGAGCCGCTGCGATCTGAGCTTCAATCTCGGTGAGATTGCGCTGAAGATTGAGAAATGCTTTATCGGATTTCAGTTCCGGATAGCTCTCGGCCACGGCGACCAAGCGGGGCAGTTGGGTATCGAGTTGTGCCTCGTGAGCGAAGCGCTGAGCGGAGGCGTCATGACTGCTGACCGCCGCATGGCGAGCTTGGATAATGTCCGCGAACAGATCGCGTTCATGCCGAGCGAAGGCTTTGACCGAGCTCACTAGGTTAGGCACCAGGTCCCAACGTTTTTTCAGCTGCACATCGATACTGGCGTAGGCGTAATCCACCGCGTTGCGGCGATTGATATGGCCATTGTATATCAGTGCCAGGACAAGCAATCCGGCAGCCAAGCAAACGACAAAAAATAAAAGGGTTCCATCCACCCCTGTTTTCTAGCAAAGCAGGGAGGATGGAACCACTATAAGATCGAAAGAAATTTATAGTCTCAGAAACGTTGAGACTAGCGCTTGCGGCGGCCGATGGCCAAGAGCCCTCCAGCAACAAGCAGGAGCGCAGAAGAAGGTTCTGGGACAGCGTTCACAAGGGCGGCGTCCGCCACAGGGCTTTCCAGGCCGAGACCGTCTTCATCGCGCAGTTCGAGCACAATCGTGCCATTGGCATCGGGCATGACCTGACCGAGGATTTCGAAATTGAAATCTTCGTTGTTCTCGTCGGCTTCCACGTAGTCGTCGGTAGAGGCCAGTTTATGCGAGACCGTAACATCGATGCTGGTGCTGCCAATGATCTGATAGTTCGCCGCGGCGGTATGGTTGCCGCCGGGGTAGACCAAGTTCCAAGTGGCTGCGACATCATACACCTGCGTCGTGTCGAGGCCGGTGAAGGTCCATGACAGATAGGTATTAGGTGCATCGATGACAAAAGGGCTGACGATAACGCTACCGTTGAAGCCTTTTCCTGCGGTGGTTGTTTGTTCGTATCCGTTGGCTTCATGGTCGGTGAAACCGGCGTCGACGTTGTCAATGACCGTAGCGGCATGGCTAGACAGGGAGAAGGAGATAAGGGCTGCTGTGCCCAAATGGCTGGCTTTGAATTTCATAGTCGCCAATCAACTGATTAGAAACCGTTAGATCAACCTGAATGGCGCCGATACGAAATTTGCCGCAACATGAGGGAAATTGACCATCTAGATGGAGCTTTCACAAAAGCGATCGACCACGCGACTGATCGGATCAGACGCGTCAACCTGACACTCTGTTAGCCAGCTTTCTTTACCGAACCAGGTGCGTTGTCGTTTGGCATATTGTCGGGTGGCGGCGGCGATGCGTTCGGCGCACTCGTCGCGGCTCAAGTCGCCTGCCAAGTAGGAGCGGATCTGTGGCACTCCGATGGCTTTTTCACAGGTGATAGAGGTGTCGATGAGTGCGGCAACTTCTTCGATGGCTCCGCTGTCTAACATGATCTCCGCACGGCGGTTGATCCGCTGGCGAAGGGTTTCACGGTCCCAGAGGAGGTAGGCACCACGGAGGTCTTTTTCGATGGCTTCACCTGCCTTTTTCCAATCGCTTTTCACCTCGGACATCTTCCGCCCCGAGAGCAGGCAGATTTCCAGGGCCCGGATCACATAGCGGCGGTTTTTCAAATTGGTCATCGCGGCGCCTTCGGGGTCGAGCTCGCTGAGTCGCCTGACCAGTTCGGCATCCGACTCCTTATCCAATTCGGCCCGAAGTAACTCGTCTCCAGAGGGCACTGGGGAGGGGCCGTGGGTGAGAAACTTGAGATACATGCCTGAGCCACCGGTTACGATGGGCACTTTCTCCCGCGACTGGATGTCAGCGATCACCGGCAGGGCCATCTCGCGGTAGCGCATGGCATCGCAGGTCTCCGAGGGATCGAGCACGCCGTAAAGATGGTGCACGGCCTGACTGAGTTCAGCGGCATCCGGGGCGGCGGAGATGATTTCCAGTCCCCGGTAGAGTTGGTAGGCATCGGCATTGACGATCTCACCATCGAGTCGCTGGGCGAGTTCGATGGCGAAGGCCGATTTGCCAGAAGCGGTGGGGCCGCAGATGTAGATGGGATCAGGAATGATGAATGAGGATGGGATGGGCACCCAAAAAACCCGCTTGGAGGGTGACTCGCAAGCGGGTTTTTGAAGAAGTGTGAGCTTGGAGCGATTACTCGGCAGCTTCGCTGTCAGATTTTACCGGCTCGTCGCTGGATTCAGCGGGGGCGGCGTCTGATTTTGGTGAGCGTGGTTGGTCGTTCTTAGGCTTGGGTTTTGAATTGGCTCCGTTGACCACGAGCACGCGGCCCATGAACGGTTGGTCGTGCAGCACCTCGACGGCGCGCTTGGCCTCGTCCACGCTGAGCATTTCCAAGAAGCCGTAGCCTTTGGAGCGGTGAGTGTGACGGTTGTAGACAATTTCCACCTTACGCACGGTGCCGACGCCCTTGAAGAGATCCTCGAGGTCGTGTTCGGTAGCATCGTAGGAGAGGTTGCCGAGGTAGAGGCGAGGAGTTTCCACTGGGAAATCACCCTCGACTGGTTTGGCTGGGATTGGACCTTTGGGTTTCGCCCCCTTACCGTTTTTATTGCGGGCGTCGCGGGTGTTGTTCTTGGCTGCCTTTTTCTCAGGGGCAGGTGTGGCGGTCGATTGACGACGTGGTGGACGGGTCGGAGCCTTGTAGAGACCGAAGAATTTGAGGATTTTCTCCCAGAGCGTCAGTGGCACTGGTTTTGGTGTGCGGCGGCGTTGACCACCTCCACTTTGGCGTCCTTGCTGGCCGCCCGATTTTTTCTGTCCCTGCGGACGGTTGCTGCGCTGGCCTTGGTTGCCGCCACGATTATTTGAGTTGTCGCCGTTGTTATTACGATTCCGGTTACGGTTACGATTTCTGTTGCGATTTCTGTTACGATTTGGGTTTTGACCGCCCTGGCGGCCTTGCCCCCCTTCGTTGCGGGGCTTGGTGTTGTTTTCTTGAGACATTATAATAAGTCGTTGATGGTTTTGATAAGCGCGCCGGCAGGCTGGCAATGGTGTTCGCCATCATGTTGAGCATGGATGGTGCGGTCTGATCCGCGGGTATTGCTGCGCCCTGGGCGCGGAGCTGTGAGTCAGGCCACCTGATAGCAGATTCCAAATCCGCCGCCGTCACTTCAAATAGACTGTTCGGGGCGGGGAAAGAGGCACGTTGCCCACAAGTCCCAGGAGTCAACCGAGCGGTTGACGGGCGGGAGCTTCCGAGGGGCAGAAGCGGATACGCGTGCATCTCCATAGGGAATGATAAAATAAGGTGGCTGCCGCAGGGAACCTAGTCGCGAAAGCCGAAATGACAAGGACAGATTCCGCTATTGTCAGATGTAAAGACTTAGGTAGAGTCGCCCCCCGAACGACCAGTGAACCATTCTATGATCAAGCATTTGCACCTTCTCATCCTCGGATTCGCCGCGATGGCGACATCTTTGCTCAGCGCGGCAGAAAGCTACCTTGTGATGGAGGCGCACAGTGGTCGGGTGCTTCTCGCGCATAACTCGGAAGCCAAGCGTCCCGTTGCCAGTCTGACCAAAATAGCCACGGCCAAGGTCCTGCTCGATTGGGCGGAAGCATCCAATGCCAGCCTGGCCACCCTCGCGGTGGTGCCCAACAGCGCCATGGCACCCGGCGGAGCCAATCCGATGGGGCTGGCACCCGGAGATCGGATTTCCCTGAGAGATGCGGCATACTCCGCATTGCTTGGCTCCGATAACGTGGCCGCGATGACCATTGCCGATCATGTGGGCCGGGCGCTGCTCGCACACCGTCGGCGCACTGGCGACCCCCAACAGGCTTTTGTCGCCGAGATGAATCAGCTGGCCAAGGCTCTCGAGATGAAACGCACCCGTTTTGCCAATCCACACGGCTTGGAGCTGCCGCGTCAGCGCGCTTACTCATCCGCCGCGGACATTGCCCGGCTCTGTGTCTACGCCATGCGCGATACCGGTTTCCAATTTTACGTGAAACAGAAGACCCGCCAGATCTCGGTGACCAAATCAGACGGACGTCATCTGTCCTACGAAGTGGCCAACACCAACACGCTGCTCGGTAAACAAGGCGTGAACGGGATCAAAACCGGACTAACCACCGCCGCGGGCCAGTGTCTGGCTACCAATTCCCACCGTTCTCCCGTAGTAACCAAACTCGATGCCACGCGGTCGCAAATTCGCAAGCGTGATCTGATCGTGGTGGTGCTCGGCAGTGCCGACCGCTTTGGCCGAACCAGTCAGCTGATCCCCCAAGGTTGGGCCGCTTACGATGCCTGGGCTGCCCAAGGCTATATCCAATCGGCCCACAAACGTGAATTCATCATCGTGCCCAAACTTCCATAAAAAACCTCAAAAACCCTATCTTATCTAAAGTTCATGAACGACCCATTACTGAAACTGCTGCAACGCAAAGCCCGTTACACCAATGAAGAACTCGCCGAGGCGCTCAGCCTGACTCCGGCGGAGGTTAGCCAACAGATTGCCGCCTGGGAAGAGGACGGCACCATTCGCGGTTACCAAGCAGTGATCGACGATGAGAAAACGGCCGATTTCGGTGTCTCCGCCTTTATCGAAGTCAAGGTCACGCCCGAGCGCGGTGGCGGCTTTGACCGACTCGCCAAGCGGGTGGCTCGTTTTGATCAAGTGGATTCCTGCTATCTCGCCAGCGGCGGCTACGATCTGATGGTGGTGGTCGAAGGCAAAGACCTGCGTGAAGTGGCCCAGTTTGTGTCGGAAAAACTCAGCTCACTCGACGGTGTGCTGTCGACCGCTACCCACTTCCGTCTCAAGGCCTACAAGGAAAAGGGGTTCATTTTCGAGTCCGAAGAGCCGGAAGGTCGTTTGCCTGTCACGCCCTAATCAACTTTGCTCATGGACTATTCAGACAAAATCTCCCACCAGGTTGCTTCTATTCCTCGCTCCGGCATCCGCGATTTCTTTGAACTCGTGCAGGGCCGCGATGATGTTATCTCCCTCGGAGTGGGGGAGCCTGACTTTGCTACACCATGGCACATTCGTGAGGCGGCGATCTACTCATTGGAAAAAGGCCACACCAGCTACACCTCGAACCTCGGTCTGCCGAGCCTGCGGAAGGCCATCGGCAAGTATGTGAAGGATTTTTTCCGCATCGACTACAAGGCATCCTCGGAGGTGCTGGTCACTGTGGGGGTCTCGGAGGCCATCGATCTCGCCCTGCGCGCCTTGCTCAACCCGGGCGACGAGGTGATCTTCCACTCACCTTGTTATGTTTCCTATTTGCCAAGCATCAGTCTGGCCTATGGCGTGCCGGTGGATGTGGCTACCAAAAAAGAAGATGGCTTTGCGCTCAAAGCGGAGATGCTGGAGGCTGCTATCACGCCCAAAACACGGGTGCTGATGCTCAATTTTCCCACCAACCCCACAGGCGCAGTCACGCCGCCAGAGGAGTTGGAGAAGATCGCCGCCCTGTGCATCAAACACGATTTGATTGTCATCAGCGATGAGATCTACTGCGAACTTCGTTACGATGGTGCCGACCACGTCTCCATCGCTTCGCTGCCCGGCATGAAGGAACGCACGATTCTGCTTCATGGCTTCTCCAAGGCCTTTGCCATGACCGGATTCCGTCTCGGCTACGCCTGCGCGCCCGAGCCCTTAATCGAGGCGATGATGAAAATCCATCAATATGCCATGCTCTGTGCTCCGATCACCAGTCAAGCTGCCGCTCTGGAGGCTCTGGAAAATGGCGAGGCTGCGATGCTGGAAATGCGCGAGAGCTACCACCAGCGCCGCGACTTCCTGGTGAAACGGCTGAACGAAATCGGCCTCGAATGCCATTCTCCCGGTGGGGCGTTCTATGTCTTCCCGGACATCAGTAAAACCGGGCTGACTAGTCAGGAGTTCGCCATGCGGTTGCTCGAAGCGGAAGACGTGGCGGCAGTGCCGGGGGATGCCTTCGGTGAGGCCGGTGAGGGCTTCTTGCGTTGCTGTTACGCCACCTCATTCGAGGAGCTGAAAACGGCGATGCTGAGGATGGAACGCTTTGTCCAAACTCTGTAACATTCCGAGCGCGCGACCATGGATATTCAGCAGCTGAAAACCGACCGCACGGTGGCCCACGTGGCTCCCTTGGCGGTGTTCATGCTGCTTTTGGTCCCTTACCAGCTCACCGGATGGCCCGAGTGGAATCATCCGGACGCTCCCTGGTGGCGACATTACCCGGCGCAGTGGATGTATCCTATTCAGTCATTGATTGCGATAGGATTGCTTCTATTTTTCCGTAAAAACTATGAGTTGAAATGGAGTCGGCATGTGTGGCTGGGTGCGTTGATGGGGGCGATTGGAATTGGCTTCTGGATCCTGCCCACCCAAATTCACAGCTGGATGGGCCTGGAAGGAAAACAGGAGGGGATTCTGAAATATCTCGGCGTGATGCCTCGGACCGAAGGTTTCAATCCGCAAGACCTGGCCGACAAGTTTGGCGGCAATGAAGCGGTTTACTGGACCTCGTTGATTCTACGTTTTTTCCGTGCCGTGGTGGTCGTGGCACTGGTCGAGGAGATCTTCTGGCGAGGGTTTCTGATGCGCTTCCTGCTCGATCCGGATCGCGACTACTGGAAGGTGCCCTTTGGCAAACCGGCGTGGATTTCCTACCTGGTCACCACCGGTGCCTTCATGCTGGTGCATCAGCCGGTGGATTACTTGGGTGCGATCATTTTTGGCTCGTTGATGTATTGGCTCGCTGTCCGGACCAAGAGTCTGACGGCCTGCGTGGTGATGCACGGAGTGGCGAATCTGATCATGGGCTGGTATGCCCTGCACTTTGCCAAATACGGCCTGTGGTAGTCGTCCGTCCCATTTTCCCACACTCCTTGCTGTATTTGCGCAGCAAACTTGTCTAAGAAACCTCGCATCAACCTATGAAGATTGGAATAGCTCAGCTCAACGCCGTTGTGGGGGATTTCCCCGGCAACGCCAAACGGATCATGGCCGCTTACCGCGAGTGCCTGGAAAAGGGTGCCGAGATTGTGATCGTGCCTGAGCTGGCACTGGTCGGCTACCCGCCACGGGACCTGCTGTTCAAGTCGCAGTTTGTGCCGAAGTGCCTGCAGGCGCTGGACTATCTGGCCGATGAAGTCGGTGAGGTGCCGATGCTGGTGGGATACGTTGATTTCTGCGAGCCTGAGACCGTAGGTAAACCCTTCCGCAATGCCGCCGCCTTCCTCCATGAAGGCAAGGTGAAGCACAAGATCTGGAAAACCCTGCTGCCATCGTATGATGTCTTCGATGAGCGACGGTATTTTGAGCCCGGCGAGTGCTGCGACCCTATCGAGTGGAACGGTCAGCGCCTGGGCATCACTATTTGCGAGGATATTTGGACCGAAGACTATCTCTACCGTCCACTGTATGAACGCGACCCGGCCGAGGAGCTGAAGGGCAAGGGGATCGATGTGATTCTCAACCTCAGCGCCTCGCCATTCAGTCAGGGGAAACCGCAACGTCGCTGGGAAATGCTGGCCGAAGTGGCCAAGGAGGCGGAAGTGCCGGTGGTGTATTGCAATTGCATCGGTGGCAATGATCAGCTGATTTTTGATGGCAATTCCCTGGCGGTGGACGCACAAGGACGACCTCTCGCAGCTCTCTCTGCCTTCGCCGAGGAGTGTCGGGTGGTGGATCTCGCCCAGACTGGTAGCGACGAGCACCAACCGGCAGACACCTGCGAGGAAGAGGAAAACTACCAAGCACTGGTGCTCGGCCTGCGCGATTATGCTCACAAGTGCGGCTTTACCACCGCTTGCCTCGGGCTGAGCGGAGGGATCGACTCCGCGCTCACCGCCGCGCTTGCCTGCGATGCGCTGGGGGCGGAAAATGTCCACGGGCTGACGATGCCCAGCCAATTTTCCTCCGGTGGCAGTGTCGATCACTCGGTCGAGCTGGCTAAAGCTTTGGGAATGACCTGCGACACGGTGCCGATTGCCGAGACCTTCGAGCAGGTCAAGTCGGCCATGGCTCCGGTTTTTGGAGACCAACCAGAAGACGTGACCGAGGAGAACATGCAGGCGCGGATCCGTGGTCTATTTCTAATGTCACTCTCGAATAAATCGGGTCGATTGCTCCTGACCACCGGCAATAAAAGTGAACTCGCGGTGGGCTACTGCACGATGTATGGCGACATGTGTGGCGGTCTGGCCGTGATCAGCGATTTGCCGAAGATGCAGGTCTACGCACTCTCACGCTGGATCAACCGCGATAAGGAAATCATCCCTTGGGATACCATTGAAAAGCCGCCGAGCGCCGAGCTTCGTCCCGACCAAAAAGATCAGGACACGCTGCCACCATACGAGACCTTGGACGCCATCCTCGAGCTTTACGTCGAGCAACATCTCTCCGCCGCCGAGATCATTGACGGTCACGGTTTCGATGAAAACCTTGTCCGCTGGGTGCAACGTCGGGTAGACTTGAACGAGTGGAAGAGATTTCAGGCTGCTCCAGGCCTTAGGGTCACTTCCAAAGCCTTCGGCATGGGGCGCCGCATGCCCATTGTGCAGCGCTTCAGCGACTAGTCGCGCCCCTTATCCGAATCACCCCTTTTTCCGCTACCCACATGAAGAATACGGATGCTCGCAAAATCCTCGGACTTGATCCAGGGGACGACCCTCGCTCGTTCATCCCGACCTTTGAGGAGACGGTTGCCTACAAGAAGGACCTGATGGAAAATGCTCCCAGCCCCGAGCTCAGATATCGTTATGAGCAAGAGCTGCTGGAATACACCGCCGCCGTCAAGGTAGTGGCGGGAAGGAAACGCCTCCGTCCCAATACCGATTTTGTGGTAGTGCTGATGCTCATCGGCGCGCTCAGTGCCTGTGGCTGGTGGGGGTATAATTGGTATCAACGCCAGTGGAATATCGACGCCGAGCTGAAACAACGCACTACCTACTTATCCAGCCTTGGACGGGCAGCAGTGAGTAAACGCAAATGGTCCGAGGCGGAATCCGCCTATAAGGAAATCCTCACCCTGGAGCCTGGCTCTTCAGTCGCTGTGGAGGGTATGGAGTCGATCCGCCTTGGTAAGCTCGAGGAACGCAACCAGCAGTTGTTCTACTCGCTGGGCGAAAGCCAAGCGGCGCTTGAGGCCGAACGCTGGGACGAAGCGGAGCGGCTGGCGTTGTCGGTGTTGAAAATTGATCCGGAAAATACCACTGCCAAGACGAAGTTGGAATTGATCGCCGCTGGTAGACACGAGCACGATGTGGCGCTGAAAATGGAAGCTGTCACCGCCGCTGTGGATGCCGGTAAGATGGCAGAAGCGCGCCAAGCCATTGCCGAGCTACGCAAAATCGATCCGAAGAATCAACAGCTGCCAGATTTTGTTCGAAAGGTGGATCGGGTCAGTGCCACCATCCGAGCGAATCAGGCGAAGGCACTGTCCTTGATGGAAAAAGCCAAGAAGCTCGATACTGGCGAGTTTAACGCCGAGGCGATGGCTTACTTGGTGGAAGCTCGCAAGTTAGACCCAAGCAACAGCGAAATCTCCAACCTACACAGCAAGATGAGCGCCTACACCCGCGCTATCAAAGTTCCGGGTGACTACGCCACGATTGCCGCCGCCCTCGAAGGGGCCCGACCACGCGATCTGATCCGCATTTCTCCCGGCACCTACAAGGAATCGCTCGAGATTCACCAACCGGTGCGACTTGAGGGATCCGCCGATGGAAAAACAATTCTGCAGATGCCTGCGGATCAAGCATCTCTGATCACCATTCACCCAACAGCCAAAGGCAGCCTGATCAGTGGCTTAACCTTGGTGCATGAAGGGTTCGACCACGGAGGCGATCGCTTTTCCGGCATCACCGTTATGGCTCAGGACGTTACTCTTGCCGCCTGCAGTGTTACCCATTCCGCTGGCCACGGTATTGCGGTGTTTGATGGTGCGAAAGCCACAATTACCAGCTGCGAAATCAGCGAATGCGGCTGGGATGGAATTTCTGTCTATGGTCAAGACAGCCAAGTGACCCTGCGCAACACCCAGAGCACGAACAATATTCAACACGGATTGGCGTTCTGGCAGGGGGGGGGGGGCGTCGTCAGCAAGTGTAAGATGACCCAGAACGGGCTCTGCGGTATCCTCGCAATGAGCCCGGCGGTGCAGGTGACCATTGCGGGCAGTATTTGTTCGAAAAACCGCGAAGCCGGCATCCTCATTTCCGATGGAGCCAAGGCGCTGGTGCAGGCGAATCGCTGCGATGGTAATCTGCTCAGCGGCATCGTCGTTCGCGGAGAAAAAACCAGTGCGGATGTTACCAATAACGTGGCTATGGGCAATCAGGAGTCGGGAATCCTGACTCATCTTGGAGTGACGATTGGTAAGTTTGAGAAAAACGATGCCCGCTCCAATGGAAGCCGGCAGATCTGGCGCGATGCCTCGCTGAGCAGCACCTCGCCACAAGAATAAAAGCAACCCGACCAACCCCAGCCGCAGCCATGAAATCGAAACCCGGTGAGGATGGCCGCAGCCGTAAAAAACCGCGGGTGCGTTTGCTCTCGGTCTTGCTTGAGAACCGACGCCTCGGCTGGGCCATGCTGATTGGGGGGCTGGTTTACTTCGGCCTTTCCAGTTTGGGTATCCGGGTGGCTACCTGCCCGGTTCGAGAACTCAGCGATTGGCGATGTCCGGGCTGTGGACTGACCACTAGCACCAAATTGCTCCTGCAAGGTCGCTGGGACGGGGCTTTCAATGCTCATTGGTTTGCACCGGTCTTTATGCTCTTTTGGGTCTCTGTAGCCGTGGGGTTGATCTTACCGGAGCCGCGCCGCGGGCAATTTCTCAATTGGGTGCGAACCAGCGAGCGGGTGACCCAGTGGCCGTTGGTTTTGGGGATCCTCTTACTCATTTATGCATTGACTCGGAACATAATTTCAAACTAGGGTTTAAAAAGCGCCGTATAACAGGACTGTTTCTTGCTGAACGGAGCATTTATAATAACCTCACAAACCACTATTCATCATGTCCTTCCTGTTTATTTTAGCTATTATCACTGGCTTGGCCTCCTTGGCTTGCTGGATCATGACCCTTATTAAGATGTTCCAAAACGAGAACATCGGCCTCGCCATCCTCGGTATCATCTGCCCTCTGTGGGCCTTCATTTGGGGCTGGATGAATGCGAAAAAGCATAACCATCAGAAAATCATGCTGATCTGGAGCATCTGCTGGGTACTGGGCATCATCTTCAATGTCGCTGCCGGTGGCGCGAGTGCTTCTGTCAATGTGGGTTAAGCCCACGGACCGCACCTTTATTTCCAATCAACCTTCACTCCGCGATCCGGGGTGAAGGTTTTTTGTGTCTGGTGCTGACAGTGGCTGGCTGGATCAGGCATTTTCTCTTGCAGGGAGGGGGAGTCTGGCTATTTTCCCGCGCACAGGAAACAGGCAACGCCCCATCCGGGCATGACAGTTTCCTGACATCATCCAATCATCTATCAAAAAACACCATGTCTACAGCTACAGAAGAACATACCCACTCATTCCAGGCGGAGGTCCGTCAGCTCCTCGACATCGTCATCCACTCACTTTACACCGATAAGGAAATCTTTGTCCGCGAGCTGGTTTCCAATGCTTCCGATGCGTTGGAAAAAATGCGCCTGAAGTCGCTCACCGAAAAAGATGTTTTCAAGGCCGACCGTGAACTGGCGATCGAAATCACCACCGATGAAGAAGCCAAGACGCTGACGATTTCCGACAGCGGCATCGGCATGAACAAGGACGAACTGGTCGAGAACCTCGGCACCATCGCTCACTCAGGCACCAAGGCATTCCTTGAGAAAATGAAAGAGCAAGGGGACAATAATGCCGATGTCATCGGTCAGTTCGGTGTCGGTTTCTACTCCGCCTTCATGGCCGCTTATAAAGTGGAAGTGCACACCCATTCCTGGGAAAACGGCACGGATGGTCACACCTGGAGCAGTGACGGCGCCACCGGTTACAGCATCGATGAAAATTCCGACGCCAAACGCGGCTGCTCAATCGTCGTCTACCTGAAAGACGACATGGAAGAGTTCTCCCAGGAAGCCCGCATCAAAGGGATCCTTGAGAAATACTCCAATTTTGTTTCCTTCCCAATCAAACTCAACGGCGAGCACATCAACACCGTCGAGGCGCTTTGGCTGAAAAGTAAATCTGAAATCACCGAGGAGCAATACAACGAGTTCTACAAGTTCACCGCTCACGCCTTCGATGATCCTCGCTACACCATGCACTTCAGTGCGGACGCGCCTCTGACCATCAACGCACTGCTGTTCACACCGACGGAAAACACCGAGCAATTTGGCATGGGCCAGATGGAAGCCGGGGTGTCGCTCTACTGCCGCAAGGTGCTGATCGATGCCAAACCGGAAAAGCTGCTGCCTGAGTGGCTGCGCTTCCTTCGCGGTGTCATCGACAGCGAAGACCTGCCGCTGAACATCTCTCGCGAATCAATGCAGGACAGCGCTCTGGTGCAGAAACTCAACGGACTGATCACCAAACGCTACCTCAAGTTCCTCGAGAAAGAGGCCAAGAACAACAGCGAGGACTACCTGGATTTCTACAAGAAGTTCAGCCGTTTCCTGAAAGAAGGGATCGCCACCAGCTATGAGCACCAGGCTCAACTCGCCGGGCTGTTACGTTTCGAGAGTTCGCTGGAAGAGGCTGGAAAGCTGACCTCCTTCGCGGAATACATCGATCGCGCCAAGGACGAGCAAGAGAACATCTACTACCTCACCGGCATGTCACGCGACGCCATCGAGAGCGGTCCATACCTCGAAGCCTTCAAGGCCCGCGGTCTGGAGGTGTGCTTCTTCACCGAGCCAGTCGATCAATACGTCATGGAGGCACTGCCTGAGTTCAAAGGCAAGAAACTGGTTTCTGCCGACCGTGGCGAAATCGACCTCGAAGACGTCGCCACCGAAGGCGAAGAGCTCGACGAGAAATCCGCAGAGAAACTGATCGAATTCCTCGAGAAGGAACTTGGTGAACGCGTCGAAAAAGTGGAGGCCTCCGGTCGACTGATCGATAGCCCGGTCGCCGCCCTGACTCCCAAAGATGCGCCCAACGCCCAAATGCGTGCGATGATGCAGTCGATGGGACAAGACATGCCCGCTACCAAAGCGACTCTGGAAATCAACCCTCGCCATGAGGTAATTCACGGACTGGCCAAGCTGGTGGATTCAGATGAAGACACTGCCAAACTAGTGGCTCAGCAGCTGACCGATAACGCGCTGCTTGCCGCCGGTCTGCTGGAAAACCCACACCAGATGGCCAAACGCATGAACCAGCTGATCGAGAAGCTGGTGAAGTAAGCGTCTCAGGATCAAGCATTCTTACACTCAAAACGGCCATGTTCACGAGGAACACGGCCGTTTTTTGTGGGGGTATTGAGTAAATTTAAGCGGAGAGGGGGCCTCAGTCGCATGATTGCACTGACGTTTGCGCCCAGTGGTTACTTTTTCTTTTTCTTCGACGTCATCGCCGAGATTCGGAGGGCCTCGTAGGTATTGGTGCCTACTTTTTTCCCGTAATTAGCGACACGTGAGGCAACAATCGTGGTCATTCCTACCTTGAGGTCGGAGAATTCGGCCTTTTTGTTGTCGATTTTGATCACCACGCGGTCGGAGGCGATGTAAGTCTTACGATTGACCACAAATTCGGTGGTTTCCTTGTTGATGGAGGTAATGACATTCGTAGCTGGCTTTTTCTTTTTACCACCTTTTTGGGCTTCCAGTTCACCAGCAGAACACAGGCATACGGCGATAACTATGAAGCAGTTCAGAAAGAAGCGGAATGATGTAAGTTGCGAAACTCGAGGGGTTAAGGTCATATTAGGGACAACTTAAGTTACTGGTATTCGCATTCAAACTCATAAGAATCATGAGTCTGACATGATTGGTTGATTGGTTGATTGGTTGATTGGTTGATTGGTTGATTGGTTGATTGGTTGATTGGTTGATTGGTTGATTGGACGGATCTGACGGCTGAGCGGCTGAGCGGCTAGCGTCATTTGTTTAATCATTTTAGCAGCGCAGTGTGTGCATTCGGAGTGATCTTTAGCAACAGCTCTGGAATAGCGACAAAAACTAGCCGTTGGTGAAGCCTGGCGGAACCACCGGACCTGATGCCTGACGCGGCGAGCGCCGGAGGAGCGACAGAATGTTCGCCCCATGACCAACTCAACCATTAATCATTTATCACGGATCTGGGCAGGCACTTGCGCTGGTGGGGCTCAATCGAGAGGTTGACTGGTTCCGTTTGCGGCTGTGTAATTGTGCATGCGTATTCGTCATCAATTAACAACTTCGCACAATACATGTAATACGTGGTCTGGTATATGTCTTCTGAAGAGCTTGCTGATACCCTCTGATAGCGCGAGACGGTCTTAATACATCACACGGAGAGTTCTCAGGCCCCATGCCAGACGTGTTATGGCTACAGCGCGTAGTTGGCGGAAATCACCGGCAACAATTTTTCATGAACCTTTGATAGGCCTGCGACCATTAAGCGGTCGTTGAACATGTCATAGGGTTTGCCTTGATGATTGGTCACTACGATCCCGTTTTCAGCCATCATCAGCATGCCGGCTGCGATGTCATAAGGCTGGAGATCAGTTTCCCAGAATCCTTGCTGCCAGCCCATGGCCAAGTTGGCAACATCGAGCGCTGCGCTGCCCGATCTGCGGATACCTCTGCCAAGTGTGAGAACCTGGGGTGCGGCTTGGAAAAACTGTTCAGCAACGTCGGCGGAACGATATGGAAAGCCGGTGGAGAACAAGGCGTCTTTGGCTTCGATCTCCGGATGGGTTGGCTTGGTCGGCTCGCCATTGTAACACACCCCCTGCCTTCGGACGCTGGAATAGACCTCGCCGGTAGCCGGTTTATAGATGACTCCGAGGATAGTTTTGCCGGCTTCCACCAAGGCGACCGAAATGGAAAACTGATCGAGTCCACTGAGGTAGTTGGTGGTGCCGTCGAGCGGATCGACAATCCATACCAGCTCCTGGCTACCGGACTTGCCACTTTCCTCGCCGTAGAACCCAGCGTTATCAACGAGTGGCAATAATCCTTGCGAGAGCATGTTCTCCGACTCGACATCGACGAAGGACACGGTCTCACGCACCGCCTTCATATCACTGGCATCATCCGGCATTTTGCGGAAGTGGCTGAGTTGAAAATCTCCGACACGGCGGACGAGATCGATACAACTGGTGAGGGTCGCTGAAAGGTCGTTCATGGGCGTGAGTGTGCTCAAACCATCGTTGCAGCTAAAGCATGAAATCCCCGCTGCGGGACTGAATATTCTACCTGTGTAGAAGACTGATTGTTTTCCCAAAAATTGATGTTTGAGGCACTGGTTAATCGTCCTCCGGAGTGGCCGGACAGATCATGCCTGCTACCATTTCATGATCTGTGTGTGGAGGAGGCGTTGCGTGGTCATCCTCTTGCCCCTGTTCACTGATTGGTGGAACCATGCCGACCAATGGAGGCTCTGGGTCTGAGCACGAAGCCAAGGCGAGCGAGGCAATTCCTGAGCCCAATGCCAGAGGCTTGGCCATACCAGAGCCAATGCGGAATGCACCACAGAGTTTGCCTCCATGGTCCACGCGGAGCGCAGCAATTTGCTGTGCAGACATGCCCGTGAGATTGTGCACGTGGGTGCAGCATTTCTCGCAGTGGCGCATTTTTTCATCGCCTGACATGCTGTGCCAATTTTCTTGGCATGGCTCAGGAATATAATCGTGGGGCTTAGGTAGACGGTTGCTCATGATTTCTAATGTCGTTGACTTTTACTATGCCATGTCCCCTCAGCTGTGTCGCGCTCCAAATGCTAAAAAAACCACATTCGATAAATTGACTCGTCATTGACCGGCGATCGACTACTATTTCAGCTTTCTTAACATATTCCCCTGCATCATGTCTGACGAAAAGTCTCAAGAAGCTGCCGATCCGGCGCAACGTCTGTTTTCTCTGGATGCTCTCCGCGGCTTTGAGATGTTCTGGATTATTGGGGGTTCGGGTTTTGTTCTAGCATTGGCAAATCTGCTAGACGTGGACGATTTCTGGCTTCGAGAGTTATCGGTTCAATTGACTCATGTTCAATGGGAAGGGTTCCATTTTTACGATTTAATTTTCCCGTTGTTTATCTTCCTCGCTGGCATGGCAGTGCCCTATTCAATATTGGCCAAGCTGGACAATGGTGTATCGGCTTGGCGCTTACAGGTTAAGATTCTCATCCGATCGATGATGTTGATTTTGATCGGGCTGAGTTTTAGCGCTCTCAGTTTTCAACCCGATCACATCCGTTTTTACAACGTGCTCTGGCTGATTGGAATGAGTTATTTGATCGGTGCCAGCATCACCCTGCACGTGGAATCGTGGCAAATGCGGTTGGTGATTTTCGTGACTGTGCTCGTCTTCTATCACCTGATTCTGATGTATCTTCCCTATCCTGGAAAAGGACAGCAGATGACGCAGGAAAATAATCTGGCAGCCTGGCTCGATCGCAATCTCATCAGCACCGCGTTGTATCGGGAAAATTATGACCCGGAAGGCAGTATTCGTATTTTACCCGCAGGAATGCTCTGTCTGTTAGGCGCTTTGGCTGGTGAGTGGGTGCGGGGGTATGGCCGGGCCAGATTGCGCTGTGGTCTTGAGCTGATTGCGGCAGGACTGTTGTGTCTCGGTCTTGGCTGGCTGTGGAGTCAGCTAATCCCCATCGTCAAGGATCTCTGGTCGCCTTCATTCATTCTCTGCTCGGCAGGCTGGTCTTTCCTGTGTTTTGCCGCCTTCTACATCACCATGGATGTTGCCAGACAGCGTTGGCTGGGGTGGTTCTTTATCCCGATCGGGATGAACGCCATTCTGATTTATGCCAGCCAATGGTATGTGCCGTGGAAAAATATTCGTGACTTTGTTTTCCGTGGTTTGGCCCGCAGTCAAAGCGATACGGATGTGCAGCAGCTCATCCTGCTCGGCGGACTGGTTCTGGTGCAGTGGCTGGTGCTCTATTGGCTGTATAGGAAAAAGGCTTTTCTCAGTGTGTGACTGATAAAATGAAGTATCGGACAGGCTTTTTCTCCGAGATCCAGGTTTTGTGACATCTCTTTTGATCTTTGGGCTTAAAATGTGATGGCTGCGCGTTAGAATTCGGCATCGATCAGTCCAACCATTCACCGACGGTCTCTGTGGTTATGCCCTGTTACAATGCGGCATCAACCGTGTCGCGCGCCATCCAGAGCATTCTTGATCAGACCCTGACGGACTGGGAGCTGATTGTTGTCGACGATGGATCGGATGACGATTCCGCTGCCATCGTCAAAGCGCTGGTTCAGCAGCACCCGGAGAAGATCCGACTGGTGCGCAAAGATCATAGCGGTGTGGTGGAAACTTCGAATCTAGGTTATCGCTTGGCACGTGGTCGCTACATCGCACGCATGGATGCCGACGATGTCTCGCTGCCTCAACGATTGGAAAAGCAGGTCGCCGTCCTGAACGCATCGACCACACTGGGTATGGTTTCTTGTCTGGTGCGCTTTGCGGGCGATCCCACCAGTGCCGGCGGTTACGCCCATCATGTTGCTTGGGCCAACCGGCAAGTGTCAGCGGAAGACATTCGTCTCAGCCGCTTCATCGATCTCCCCACGCCTCACCCCACCCTGATGCTTCGGCGAAATTTGTTAGGTGGGGATTTGGCTTATCGCGACGGCGATTTTCCCGAGGATTATGAATGGTTTCTCCGCTGGCTCGATAGAGGCATCCAGGTGGCGAAGGTGCCTGAGGTGCTGTTCGAATGGCACGATCCACCGACGCGGCTGTCGCGCAACGATCGTCGCTATGACATGGCCGCATTCCATCGCTGCAAGGCCCCCTACCTTGCCAAAGCGATTGCCCGCGCGGGCTGCGATCAGCGGGAGCTTTGGATCGCCGGTGCGGGTCGACCCGCCAGGAAATGTGCCGCCCCCCTCGAACAGGCGTGGCAGCGAGCGGCTGGGTTCATCGATATCGACCCGCGGAAAATTGGACGCTCGTTGCACGGTCGACCCGTCGTTTCCTTAGATTCCCCACCACCTGCCGAGCAAGCGGTGATCGTGGCTTACGTGGCGAGCCGTGGTGCGGGTGATGTCATTCGCAATGCCTTGTTAGGCTTGGGCCGCATCGAGGGCGTCGACTTCTGGATCGCGGCTTAGCAAGCAGTCTTCGAAATTCCAACAGAGATTCCTAGATCTCCAATTTTGGCGCTGCAGACTGATTACTTCAGGGCCTTCACCCAGAGACTCATGTGAATGTGGCCACGACTGGCCTCATAGTCCCAGACCATTCCAGGAAGTCCGCATTTGAAGTCCCAACGTCCGCCATCGATACTACGTTTTTCAGGGCTTTGATTATAGTAAGCCACCCGTGATTTCTCCCACCCACCGCGCTCGGCGTGCAGGGCGTTGATACGTTTTTGGACGGGAGTCGTGAAAATGCTGAGGCGCTGGTTCCAGGCTGATTGCAAAGCCGCTTGGGCATCGGCGTTGAGCGAGGAAAACATCACCCCTTCATCCATCGACATGAGCCGGCTGGCGATGGCTCCCTTGTCGGCAATCAGCGCCTTGGGATCGGCTATTTTTTTCCAAACATCTAACAAGGCAAGCTCGTCATCTTTCCATAAGGTTGCTGGATTAGCCCCTAAGAGGATCGGTCCGAACTCCTTGGTTTCTCCCTCGGCGACTTCCAAATGCACCACGGTGAGGTGGTGTTCGGCAATGCGGAAGGCGAAGTCACCTTGCTGGCGTGGATCGCCAAAGCAGGTGATCCAGTATTTTGCCAGTCCATCAGGGCCATCTTGCTTGGCCACCCGGTTTGCCATCTTCCAGCCATGGTCGGAGAGCACCATGCGCAGCGCTTTCTCCATCGCGGCACGTTGTTGGGCGTTCAGCTTGGAGATCTCCACGCCTGGCCGTTTTCCTCCGGTGTATTGCCGTTGCAGTCTGTTTTTATCATCGTCCAGCGGAAGTAAACAGGCCTTGGCCTGCTGCGCGTCGAGCAGGTTGAGAAACTCGCCAACATTTTTCCGGAAGGCCGATTCAAATTCCCCCGCCCTGAGCGCAGCCGGTGTCAGGAGCAGGGCGATGAACAAGAGAAGGGATGTGGTTTTCATAACAACCCACTGAAGCAGAATTCACTCTGCCCGACCAGTTGGATTTTTATTCACCACCTACCCCTACATCTCGGAGCCTGGCATTTCTTCGCGGATTTGCTCAGTGCTGTGCGGGCTCAGTCCGGCTTCGGCGGCCCAGCGTGGCCAATCTTTGATTGCGTCTAACACCTGGTCGATCACTAGATCGATATTGCGCACACTTTGGGATTCGCCCAGACGTTTGAGGTCGAGTCGACCCACGTTGACACTTTTGCCATTCACCGAAGCGGCACGCATACCGCTGACCAGTGGGTTGGAGGTGCGGGTCAGATCGTAGGCCGGTGAGACTTCCCACTGGCCGTCTTTCTTCATCAAAAAGGCATGGTTCTTGCCGTGGTCGTCGTCGTTGCCAGCGAGGACATTGAAACAGGCGCGGCGGAAGATTTCCTCCACTTCTTTTTCACTGCCGGTGAGCACCCGAGTGAGATCCATCAGATCGCCGTATTCCAATCCATCGCGCACCAGGGTGTGGGTCAGTCCCGAGTAGGTGTGGATGTGACGGCGAGAGTTGCCTGGGCGGTCGAAGCGCTTGGATAAAAAGTGGCATGTCCCCTCGCCGGTTTCTAGCAGCTGGGTCTCCGCCATATTGATCCCCGCGGCACGGGCCATCTGGGAATAGGCATACTCTTCCCGACCGAGCTCATACTCAGGGTCGAGATCGAATTTTAACAACCAGCGATCGTATCCTTCGGGCAGGCTACCACCTCCGGCCACAGCCTTCGAGAAGTCGTGGTTGAATCCTAACAATACTTTCGGTTGTGCCCCTCCCGGTGACAGTCCGGAGCGGATCAGACCCGGAAGCATCTCCGCGGTCTCACCGTGAATAAACGAATGGGCATTGCTGACCAGTTCCGCCACTTCCACCGTCAGTTCCTCGCGAAAATCACCGCCGCTCATCGGTGGCTGATAGGCTAGCGCACCCATGGCATGGGCACCGGCACAGGCGAGCTTCTGCAAGGCGGTGACCTTGTTCCATGGGATGCCCTTGTCGCCAAAGTAACTCTTCATCATCTGCTCACCCCACCAGTCCGGAAGGCTGTCTGAAAAGAGCCCAAACAAGGGTCCGACATGTGGCGTGGGAGTGGTTACCGAGCCGCGTGTGGTGATCGGCAGGTAAACGGGCGATAGCTCGATGCCGCGCGACAACCATTCGGCATCGTATTCGAAAAACAATCGACCATCAACCGCCTCCGCCAGTTCTCCGATGACCTGCTGCTCGCCGCAGCCTAAGTAAAGCACTTCAATTCTCATGTTGGGTATATGGTTTCCCTGATCAGGGATTGGGTGATTGTTGGGTGGGCTTCTGACGGCGTGGGGCGCGCTTGCGCAGGGTGCGCTCGACCTCGTCCAGCGACTTGTAGCTACTGCGATCGGCAAACAAGCTGCGCAGCTCGCCGTCGATGTCCAGACAAACGGCCACTTTCGCCAGGCGCTGCAAGGACCCCTTGCCCTCGTGCTCCATCAGTTTGAGAGTGGAAACGCTGATGCCGGCGCGTTCGGCCAGCTGTTTTTGCGTCCAGCCCTTGGCCAAGCGTTGCGCCCGAAGACGACCGCCAATCGACCGGATGAGCGCATCCGGGTTGCGTAGTCTAAGAGCTTCTATTTTGTCCATCCCAAGGCAATTTGGCCCAGACGGTCAAAATAGCAACGATTATGTTATTTTGCCTGCTTTGATAGTCAATATCCAGAGCGCTTGCTTCCAGACTGGCATAACTGATCGTTCAAGCTTTTGCACAAGCGGTTTGTCAGCACGGCACTTTCGAGCTAAGGAGAGTGCATGCAAATTCAAACCGCCACATTCGAACTCAGCGCACCGGACTTCGAGGGCTGCCCGGAATCCGATCTGACCGAGTTCGCGTTCATCGGAAGATCCAACGTTGGAAAGTCGTCACTGCTGAATATGCTGACGCGCAAAAAGGATCTCGCGGTGGTCTCCAGTAAACCTGGTCGGACGCGTTTGATTAACTTTTTCCTCATCAACAGGAAATGGACCCTGGTGGATCTTCCCGGCTACGGCTACGCCAAGGCGGCTGGGCACGATCGGAAGAAGTTCCAGCAAATCGTCACCGACTACCTGCTCGAACGCCCGAACCTGAGCTGTGTCTTCGTGCTGATTGATTCCCGCCACTCCCCCCAGCGCATCGACCTGGAGTTCACCGGTTGGCTGGCCGAATCCGGCGTCCCCTTCGTGCTGGTCTTCACCAAGTCCGACAAAAGCAAACCGGGTGCAATCCAAGCCAACATTGAGCAATTTAAGGAGCAGATGGTGGAGTTCTTCGAGGGCGAGCCGCGGATCTTTATCTGCTCTTCGAAAACCGAAAGTGGTCGCGGCGACCTGCTGCAGTTCATCGATCAAGCTCTGCGCGCCGAGGGCTAAAAAAAAAAGCGTGGCTCGCTGAAAGAGAGCCACGCCTAGATTGAAAGTGAAGGGAAGATTTTTCCTAGTCGACAATGCCGAAGTCTGAGAGCGAGTCGAGAATTTCCTGACGCGCATTATTGATCTCGGGCATGGGTTTGCCTGTTAGTTGCTCGGCCGTTTTCTTGTAGAGCTCACTGGTAGCCATCAGGGCCTCGACGGGAACTTTGAAGGAATTACCCAGCTCTACGCGCTCCTCCATGCGCTCTTTGTTAAGCAAGACATCAGCTTCCGGCACAGCATCACAGAGGAACTTGCGGAACATTTCCTTGGAGTTCTCCACGATGTTGCCATCGGCGTAAGCATCCTTATCCCAGAAGCGGGAGGAATCGAGGGTGCCCACTTCATCAATGTAGATCATCGAGTGACCATCACCTGATGGGTTCGGAATGTAGCCGAATTCGAATTTGGTATCGACCAGCAGCTGACCAGCTTCGTCGGCCTGATCCGCGATGATGTTGAAACCTTCGGCAAGCAATTTCTCATAGTGAGAGACATCCTCAGGGCTGTGGAATTCGAAGGCCTGGTAGTTGTCGAGAATCTGGTCCCGAGTGACATCCACGTCGTCCTTCTCCGGCACGCCGGGAATGCCAGAGAGAATGCCCTTGGTTGATGGTGTGATCAGCAGCTCATCGAGTTTTTGACCATTTTCCAGTCCGTCTGGCAGTGGGATGCCGCAGATCTCGCGACCGCCGTTGGCGTAGCTGCGCCACATGCTGCCGGTGATATACTGGCGGGCGATGCCTTCGACCATGACCGGTTGTGCCTTTTGCACGATCCATACCAGCGGATGGGGCGACTCGAGAATGTGGTTACCTGCGAGGCCTGCTTTTTCAAATTCTTCGAACCAGTGTAGAGCGGTGGCATTGAGAGATGCCCCCTTGCCAGGCACACCTTGTAGCCCGTCCTCACCTTGCCAGATGATTTCGTAGGCCGAAATACGATCGCTGATCACCATCACCGCCAGCTGAGTGCCTGGGGAGACCTGATATCCGCGCTGCTCAATGATGCGGGCGCTATCTTCCATGGTGAGCCAATACACAGAACGGACCTTACCGCTGTGAACGTCACCTTCGTGCCGGATCGGCAGATCGTCTGTCTTTGCAATTGCGAGGTTTGATAAACTCATGGGCCTTTTTCTAGGTGTGGCCTGAGTGGTGGTCAATTCAAACTGACCAGTGTTAGGAAAACTCCATGTATCGACTGAGTTTGGCTCGACATTTCTAACGATAGGATTTCAAATCCAGACATGCGAGAAACCACCGACAGTATCAAAGCATTTCTCGAATTCATTGCCCTGCAATTCATTGAGCATCCGGAACAGGCTCAACTGCGAGTGGCTGAAGTCGATGGAGATCACGTGCGCTTTAGGCTCATTGTGGCTCAGACCGATGTTGCGATGCTGATCGGGCGCAATGGTTTTACCGCCAGTGCCATCCGTAATGTCATGAAGGCCGCAGCGCTGAAACACGGTGTGCACGCCAGCCTGCAGATCCACTCCCACGAGGAGGAACGCCAGCGCATGGCCGCGATCGAGGCCGGTGAAATTATCGACGATGGCCGTGAGTTTGAAGGCTAAAACATCGCTGCGCGCTAAGGTTTCCTCTTTCGCCACAGGTCCTTTCCGCGTATATTGAAAGCACGATGCGACGCAAGCGACTTCTCCACTACCTACGCTTGGTCATTGTGCTCGTCGTTGGCGTGCTTGTGGGCAGCGTGATCGGTGGGATCTACTACATCAATCAAACTGGAGTCAACGATCACTGGCGTGGACGAATTGCCCAAGAGCTGGAAAACATCGGCGTGATTGCCGACTTCGAGAGCCTCCGCATCGAGCCGACCCGTGGACTGGTCGCCGGAGGGGTGCGCGTCTATGCCGACGAGAGTCGGGAGGATATTCTGGCCACTCTGGAACACCTGGTGATCGATGTCGATAAAACCAAGCTCATGCGCGGTATTTTGCGGGTCAACAAGGTGTCCCTGAAAAAGGCGGAAATCTCCCTTCCCATCGATCCGGACGATCCGGAAGGTCCGCGTGTCATCATGAACGATCTGCGTGGTGATATGTTACTGCCGGATCGGAATACGGTGGAAGCCCGCTCGGTCTCCGGACTGGTTGCGGGTATTGAGCTGGAAATGGATGCCCGTATCTGGAGTAAACATCTGACTGGTCGCCAGCCCAAGCCATTGAAAGAAGTGCGCGTTGCGCGGATCAAGCTGATCGCCCGCATCATTCAAGAAATCCAACATTGGCACTGGCCACAGGGCGAGCCTCCGCTGCTGCAACTCTACCTCGAGGGCAATGTCGATAACCCGGATTCGGCCCGACTCGATTTCACCCTGACTGCCAATGAACTTGAGCGCGATGGCGTGGTTCTGAAGGACGTCCGCATCAGTGGCGACTACAAAAACAAAATGGTCACCTTGGATGAAATTAAGCTGAGCGACGGAGCAGGCAGGATTTCCGCCAAAGCAGATTTCCACCCGGCCACCCGCAGTGGTCGTTTCGAGGCGGACAGCAGCTTGCACGTGCAGATGCTGGCTCGGAAGTTGTTCGGACTCGATATCCTCACCCAGATCACCTTCTCCCGTCCGCCCAAGATTCATTGCACCGGCAGCATCGTTCTGGACGAACATTTCAAACCGGATGTCCAGGTCACCGGTCATGCCGAGATCGATAATTTCACCTGCCTCGGAGTCCCCTTCACCAAGCTGACCACCGATGTTTCCTCGCACGGATATGATCTTTTTCTCACCGACCTGAAAGCTAGCCATGCTCAGGGGGAACTAGAGGGCCGGGTCTTATTAAAAGACGAAACCGTCCGCTTCGAAGCGGAGTCGACGCTACCACCAGCCGCCTACCTCGCGTTCATCCGCGACTCGCCCATCGAGAAAGCGCTGGATCAGGCGGAGTTCCACTCGACCTCGAAAGTCCACATCACTGCGCAGGGCACGATCAACCGCAGCAACTTCACCGAGTGGGCGGCGTCCGGCCACGCCGACTTCCGCCATTTTTCCTACAAAGAAGTGCCGATGCACCAGCTCAGCGGTCAGTTCGACATGACCAACCTGCGCTCCAAGTTCAGCGACATCGAAGCGAACCTGGACTACAGCGATTATTGGTTGCGGCGGCGTCACGGTGGCCCCGCTTCGGCCCGCGCCACCGTGGATTCGATCACCATCGACCGAACCGAACAAACAGTGCGGCTTAAAAACATCCGCACCACCGCGTGGCCGGCACCAATTGTCAAGCTGTTCGCCAGTCGGGTCGCCAAGCATATCGAGACTTACCGATTCCACCGCCCGCCTCACCTGGTAGCCGATGGCACATTCGGACTGAAAAAAGGTGACGCACGCACCAACTTCCGCATCGATGCCAGATCACCGGGGAGCATGAATTATGATTTCCTCGGCAAGCCACTCACCCTTCAGCGCCTGCGTGGTCGCGTAAGGATTCGACACGACCGGGTAGAGGTCACCGGGCTGTCGTTTCACACCTTCCAAGGTCCAGCCAGCGGCAGCATCACCGTGCGCACCAATCAGAAAACTCCAAGTTATCAAGGTGAATTCCAATGGTCGCGTTTGCACCTGAAGGACATCGGTCAGCTCTACAAATTCAACAATGCCGAGCGTGGACTCTTGACGGGGCGACTCGATTTCACCGGCCAAGGAAATAACATGCGCATGTTCAACGGTAAGGGATCCTTGGGCTTGGAGCGAGGGAACTTGTTTTCCGTCCCGATGTTAGGCCCCATCTCGCCCTTGATCGGTGGTGTGTTGGGCAAGCGTAACCCCACCAATCAGCAGGCCGAGGATGCTTCCTGCACCTTCCTTATTCGCAAAGGCGTCGTGCTCTCGAATGACTTCCTCGCCACTACCCGATCGCTCAAGTTCACCGGCGAAGGAACGATTGATTTACAACAGAAGGAGATCGATCTGTTAGTGCGGATGAATGCCCGCGGTTTGTTCAGCGTGCTCTCCCTGCCCCTACGTCCGTTTATGGGGCTGTTTCAGTTCAAGGGCACCGGCCCGGTGATGACCCCCCGCTGGCGCACCGTGATCTTTACCAATCCGGCACGCGGGAAAAAGGATCCCATCTTCCGCAAGCCACCGAAGGCGCGCGTGGTGCCTGAGTGAATCGCAGCCCCTTGCTCCGTAGCGTCCTGGCCGACGACTCGGTGTCGGGCTTTGTTTCAGGGTCTTACTTTTTAAACGCACCCCAGATCATCCCACCACCACCGATGATGATGAGTGCGGGAAACCACAGGGTGTAGCCGGCCGCCTTGGTGTCGTGCACCATGATCGCGGCGTCCGGTTGCTCCGGATTCACCCAAGCGGTGTGCGTGGTGCCGCTGGCGTATTGCTCCGCCAGCTGCTCCAGAGCTTCCGTTTCCTTTGTCCACTTGGTGCCGCGTGGCGACAATCGGTCCGAGGTAAATTCCTCCCCCTGATAGCTGTAACCAAACAGCACATTGAGTCGGAACTCCCGGGGCGAGCCGTTGATCTGACGTTCATCAATCACCGACCGCAGAACCAGCGCTTCCACCTGTGGCCATTCGCGAGACGCCTTGGCATGCTGATAGCTGCGGATCATCAGCCACTCAAAGACGCCCCCCACAAGGATAAGCATCAGCCCAATCAGGCAGAGAAATAGGCGACCTGCGCGGCCATCGGAACGATTCATAGAGAAGCGCTACGCTGAAAAGCTCAGACAATCAAGTGACATCAGGCATGAATCAGCAGCACCGAGTCCACGACTTTGTCCTTCTGCGTCATGTCAGAAATCACCACCAAGGGCGTGCCGGCGGAGACGGTTGCATCGTCCTTAAGCGCCTGCACGGCGGTCTTGAGGGTGTCCTCAGGGTTCTCGCTGAAGTCGATCTTCCGCGTCGTCAAGCCACGAGCCAGGTTGATCTGGCGGCAGATGGCCTCGTCCGGTGCGAAGGCGTGAATGGCAGAGAGAGGTCGAAGCATTGCGGTCTGCACCGGCATGTAGCCACGGCGCGTGAAGACCACCAGCACGGCGTCGGTGATCGAGTCGGCCAGTTGAACGGCAGCACGAACGGTTTTTTGGCGCTCCGTGCGTAGCATGGCTTCCTTGCCAAAGGCTAATCCCCCGCTACGCTCGATACGGCGAGCGATACGGTCGAGGATCTCGACACATTCCACAGGGTATTTCCCAACGCTGGTCTCACCACTGAGCATCACTGAGTCGGCTTCTTCAAACACAGCATTGGAAACGTCGGTCACCTCCGCCCGCGTTGGCAGCGGATTAGTGATCATGGATTCCAGCATGTGCGTGGCCACAATCACACGGGTGCCAAGACGGAGGCAGCGTTTGACGATTTTCCGTTGGATAATCGGCAGTTCCTCAATGTTGACTTCAATTCCCAAGTCACCACGCGCCACCATGATGACGTCGGACTCGGAAATAATATCGTCGATGTTACGCACCGCTTCCTGATCTTCAATTTTGGAAATGATTTTGGCATCGCCGCCACCTTCGATCATCGCAGCTCGCAGCTGGCGCACGTGATCGGCATCGCGGACAAAGGAACCGGCAATGAAATCCACCCCGCACTCGCAGGCAACTGAAAGATCTTGGCGATCCTTGGACGTCAGCGCAGGTAAATTCAGACGCACACCCGGGAGGTTGATATGACGGCGGCTGCCCATCGAACCCTCGGTGCGCACTTCGCACAGCATGTTCGTGGCAGAGACGGATTTGATCAGCATGAGGATGTTGCCGTTGTCCACGACCAAACGATCTCCCACAGATACATCGTCCATCAGTCCTTCATAGTTCACCGTGGTGGAGAGTTTCTCCGTAGCCGCGGCGCCGACTTTTCTAAATTCGAGGATGTCCCCCTTTTTCAACTCCATCGTCTCGGCCACATCGCCGGTCCGGATTGAAGGCCCTTGGAGGTCCAGCAGGATGGAGGTATGGCTCTTCAGCCGATCGGAAATTTTCCTGATCCGGGGACAAAGTTCACGCACCCATTCGTGCGTGCCGTGGCTCATGTTCAGTCGGAACACATTGGCTCCGGCTTTAATCAGAGATTCTAACATCTCATCTGAATCCGTCGCCGGACCGAGGGTGCAAATAATGCGTGTTTTGCGAGGGCTGCTGCTCATGCCGCAGGATGATAAGCAAATCGAGGGCGATGACAATTTTCAATTGTCGAGATCAGGTGTCATTTTCGGCGTCATGATCATGAATGAAATTTTAAGGTCTCCAAACAGACTGAAAATGAGTGCTCGAGAAAATTATTTGCAATTAGTCGTTGTTCATCGCTTGACGAAAGCGCGGCGATATGTTCAAACATCGTCCGTCGCCCGCCGACACATCGATTAGGACCGATGGCTGAGTGGTCGAAAGCGCTCCCCTGCTAAGGGAGTATACCCCAAAAGGGTATCCAGGGTTCGAATCCCTGTCGGTCCGCCATTTCCCCCCTTTAGACTATCATGGTCAAAGGTGGACAAAGTTACCCCAAGTTGCTTGTTTTCAGGCTCTTGGGGTTTTTCGTGTAATGGGTGCTCATTCCCACCCTTGGACAAGTTTGGACACGTTTTGCCAGTAGAAAGGGATGAAATAAGGGATGATTTTAGAGTAGGCACTTTTTCAAGTTCTCTCTGGATTTCGAGTAGGTTTGAATCGGTGTAAACCTCGTAGGTCTGGTTCATGCTGGCATGCCTCATCAGCTGCATGGCTACTCTAGGTGGTACGTCGACGTTAGAGAGCATAGTTGCCAAACTTCTACGGAATGTGTGGAACACAAGCCCCCTGCCTCTAGAGTCGAATTCAGCGACACCAGCAAGCTCCAGGTCCTTACGAAAACGAGTCATTTGTGTGACTCCTTCGAAAAACACCAGCTCCGTATCAGCAGGAGCTAATTCACGAAGAGCCTGAATTGCTTCCAATGCATCAGGTAATAACGGCAGTGTGCCGCCTTTTCTGTTCTTGGTCTTATCTGGCTCAAGCTCGATGCTTGGACATTTCCCAGATAGGTTAACTCGGTTCCACTTAAGTGTCTTCAGCTCCTTGCGGCGTAAACCTGTAAAAGCAGCGACTCGATAAAGACAAGACCGATACACTGGCACTGCCTCTACGAGCTGTGCTAGCTCATCCAAGGTAAAGGCTCGCATAGAGTCCCCCTTGTGATTCTTGAGCAGCTTAACGGACTTCAGGGGGTTGAAACCGATCATTCCACGCTCAGCCATCCATTCAAGAAATGTGCGCAAATGCGAAAGGTAGTCATTGAGCGTTTTTGGAGTCCACCCAATATCACGGTGATACTTGACTCGCCACGCTTCAAAGCTCTGCGCTGTGATATCTCTAACATACCGCCATTCACATTCTTCGATGATCTTGCTAGGTCGATTCAGCGAGTTAGTTCGATGTGCTTTTGTGACGTCAGGAGGAAGCCCAACAGAAACCCAATTTTCTAGCAGTTCAAGCAATGGCGTTTTTGCTGTGTCACGTTCTACTTTCGGACTGAGCAGCCCGGCTAACTCCATTTCCTTTTCTTTGCGTAATTCACGTGCACGGGAAACTGCGACCTCGTGATTTCGCGTTTTAAGTGGCTCATCAAAAAGCTGACCATCTATCGACAAGCGGACTCGGTATGTTTTACACCCTTTTTGTTTGAACACTCTCACCTTGTAGCAACCTTTCTATGCTCTTCCATGTAACGCTCGACATCGGCAGCGGATACCAGAATTCGACCGCCCTCCTTGTAGTGAGTCAACTTGCGAGCAGCGATTCTACGCCTCACGGTCTTGTCCGAGGATCTCATGATTTCAGCCACCTCGGGAATAGTTAGGTATTGTCTAGATTTGCTCATAAGCTTCTCTCCTTTTTTCAGCTTCATATTCTTTACGTTCTAATTCGTTTCGCACGGCTTGCTCTTGCTCTTCCTGCTCAAATTCAGAACGGAACCCATCAGGGTCTAGAAATTGCTGCACATTATAAAACCATTCAGGCTTTTCAGCTTCAATACTCTCAACTGTGGCATGCCCCAGGCGTTTCATTTTATCCTTAACGACTCCAGCCCATGCCTTGCACTCACGGATTGGCACATACACGTAGGCACTATCGCGTGCCTCCTTCTTGTTAAAAAACAATCCCTTCGTAGCTGGGGTGCTGTGGAAATGAAAGGTGGTCAAACGACCTGAGTTAATGCGATTGTGAATCGCTGGCCTCGACACGGGAACAAACATGCCAACCTCACTTGGCGGAATCACCCCGCCAAAATAACTAGTTAAAACGTCATACCAGTATCCCCTTTGGCTTTCTTCACCGTGAGCATGGTAAGACCTAGTTTCTTCATCGAAATCGCCAAAGACAGCCTCTAGCTCCTCGGGCACTGTTACATACGGAAATGCTGTAGTCATGAATGGACAACTACACCCAAGTTTACGCCCTGTAAATATATATTTTACCCAGTGTAAAGTTTTTGCGATTTGCTGCCTCGAAAACAAGGACAGTTATGGTAGTAGTGTGAACTTAAATGGGCTGCCGCCCTATCACGACCAAATACACCACAAGAGAAAATCCTGCCGCGCTTCGCTTGCCCCCGCAATTGTCAGACGCAGGAGGCTAGGCACAGAGTTTATGCGGAGACTCTCGTCCGCGTCTGCCAATCACGAATTCAGAGGCTGCGCGCAATTTTTTTCCGAATGTTTAGTTAGACAGCTTTGAATAAAAGCTACGCCCAGAGAGGTCAGACAAACAGATTCGTAGCGACTAGGATCAGGGTAATCTCTTGTTCCAAGTTCACCTGCAATTACAGTATAATGCGGAGAGTTCGATGAATAGGGTGTTATACACCTCAATCTCATTAGGTTATCTATCGAAGCTTCAAATTCTAAAGATCGAGTATTACCGTGACTATGGAGAGTGGTTAAATCAATTTCATATTCTGTAGGAGAGACCCAAGAAGCGCTCGGGGCCTGTCCATGAACTCTTTCTCTCGAGATGTTTGAGTATTCAGAATATGACTCAGATAAAATATTAGCATCTATAACCTCAAGCTGTCGTATGATGTCGATAAAAGCAGATCGTATTTCCCCAAGGTGGTTGGGGTCCATAGCCGTAGCCAATAGTTCAGCCCAAATACTTTGAAGCTGATCATTTTCTTCGAGTGTAGCGTATTCAATGATCGGTATTGCCAGCTTAGGAGATACAATTCGTATATTACCTTGAATTCCGCGTCTACTCACTTGAGCATTCAATTTGTTAAGTAAGCTTTGCTGCTGCTGATAACAAATGTATTTCAACCTTTCGGTGACGATATTAACCATAAGATGCCTGGGTTCATTTGTTGCTTCCGCAAGAAACGTCCCTAGTTTGACAGCGGCTTCAATAGCTGTATTTCCTACTTTAGCGACTTCTTGGGTGGCTTTAGCTATCTCAATAATTTCGGATTCCATAGCCAAATAATAGCTCTAAAGACTGGACGATCAATTATACTTCTCCGGCCAATTTATAATGCTCAAAATTTTAAGTTTTCAATTGGTTCTTTGCTGCATCATGGATCCTTTGCACTCTCGATTTTTTCGATAAATCACCACCTTGACGATTCAATACTATAGCAATCGGCTCAGACTGTTGGGCAAAATATGGAGCTGGCAGCATAGTTGCTATGATATTATCTCGTGGCGGTTCCTGATACCCTTCGTCTGGTCTTGTTTTACGTTTGCTTTTATTCCAATTTAGGATCGGCTTAAGTTTCCATTTATCACCCACCTTCTCGTGGATTAGCTTAATCTCGTTTTCACCTGTTTCCTTGCGTTGAAGCTTGAGTGGTCCGAGTGCCTGGACAATGTGCATCTTAAAAAGCTGCTCATAGAGTGCTTTGAGTTCTTCCGCTGAAAGTTTTTCGAGGTCGTTGGGTTTCACCACATACTTACACGCTTCCCTAGCCATCTGGATTTGCTTGGCGTCCTTGAAATGAAATTTCCACCATTTGCGAACACGTCGGAGCAATTCGCTCCATTGTTCACGGGTCAGTTTTTTGTGTAGGTAGACGATAAGGTGGCAGTGAATATGAAAAGTTGCCTCCCCATTGATACGCTCCATCGATCCCAGCTCAGAAGAACGGAACACAATACTCGCCTCGTTAGACTTCATGAAGGCGGTGTGGTTCAGCTTCGATATTCTGCGGTGCGTATGCAGCATGCGCTCTCTTACTTCTGGAATCGTTACTCTTGTTCCGCTGGTCATCACCCACATGCGGGAAAACCGATGACGCTGCACGAAGTATTCCAGGTCAGCTAGCATTGCTGCCCGTTTACGTTTTGCCACCATCGGAATAAAAACGATGTTTCGAAAGTCGATCAACTCCTCTTCAATACCCGAGATCAATCCAACCAAGGTTATCTTAGAATCGCCATATGCCCGAACATTTACCGATTCTAACTTGTCAGCAATAGCCACAGACTGAGCCTTGAGCTTTTCGCGATCCTGTTGTTTTCTCTGAAATGTCTCCTCGTCTATTTCCTCTCCTGAGCGTTTGGCCACGATTTCGAGGTATTGACGCTCAGACTCTGGTATAAAGCCCTCCTTGGCCGTGCGGCGCCCGCTACCGCGTGCATCCACATCGGCCAATGGAGGGGCTTTTTCTCCCTGTTCCTGTGGCGTTGAATCCTCAGAATCTTGACCCTGCCGAGAAAGGCGGTAAACTTTGGGCGAGTTCTTATTTCCTGCTACGGAGTGAACTTTATTCGGGGGCGTCGGTGTTACAGCACTGGCTCCCCCTTTTTCATCTGGGGGACTCACTCGCTAGTCCCCTTTCCTGTTGTCCTAGCTATGGCTAGAATCGCGCCCTTGATCTCGTCGCTAAGATTTGGCCAAAGCTCGACAATTTCACCCAACAACGGGCAGCTAGACCCAGCCTTGAGGGATGAAATAAGGGATGATTGCCAATCTGTTAGCTCGTCACCCTTTTTAGAATCAGGGCTAGATCGTAGGGCACACAGAGTTCGAATCCCTGTCGGTCCGCCATTTTTTTAAACCGCTTTAAGTTAATAGCTTATAGCGGTTTTTTGTGTCTAGATATTTGAAGTTTCTCCGTCGTTGATGTGAGTTCATGCTCGGTAGATTTCTACCACCCCCGCAGCTTCTTCCCGGACCGCATGACGCAAGGCCTTGGGAGCGAGCACCTTGGCCGAGGCTCCCCAGCTAAGGATCAGATGTTTCATCTCCTCCAGATTCCCCAGCCGCATGCGGAGCTCTACGTTCTCGCCGCGCTCGTCGAGCACTCGGGTGGTTTGCGATGGATGCCACAGCCGCTCCTGGACGATGCGGGCTACCCAGCCGGAAACTTCCACCACCACTTCTTGCAGCTCGTTTTCCTGATGATCCCAGACGCCGATGCTGCCCCCGAGATGGCGTCCGATCTGGAAGTCCGCGGGTCGTTGAAAGTGTGCCTTGAGAACCTTCAGTCCCTTGATGCGTTGGAGCGCAAAGGTGCGGAGACCGTTGCGCATGACATCGTGGCCCACGACATACCAGCCGCCGTCGATTTCTCCCACGTGATAAGGTTGTAGCCGACGTTTGATCGATTGTTGATCACCGAGTTTTCGATAGAGAAAGCTGACTTCATGACCATTCAACACCGCCTCGGCAAGTTTGCCAAAGAGGGTGAGGTCAGCGTCCACCACACCGGTTTCCTTGACGGTGAATACCTGGTCGATGCTGCTCCAGTTCATGTTCACTTTGCCGTCGAGCTGTTTGGTCAGTCGCTCGAAGGCAGGTTTCAAGGCTTCCGCCAGTTTCGTGCCTTTGACGCTTTTCATCGCATGCCGGGCCAGAAACAAGGCCGCAAGGTCTTCCACCTGAGCTTCAAAGACAGGGAACTGATTGACGTCGCTGGTGAATTCGTAACCGTGCATCGTCTGATTGTATTCCAACGGTAGGGCGAGCTGGTCGCGGATGAAATTGATATCGCGCTGGATGGTTTTGGGAGTCACTTCCAAACGCTCGGCCAGACTACGGCAGTTCGGGTAGCCGCCTCCTTTGACAGCGTCCACAATCGCGTAAATCCTTCTCATTTGCACCTTTCCTCCACCACTGAATCCACTCATGCATCATGACCTAACATAGGGTTTTCGACAGGTCAATGAAACCTCACCCACGATCTGTCCTACCCCTTACGGTATGATGCCAACATGAATGCTACCCCCTCGAAAGAATCCCCCGAATACCAGGCATTGCTTCGCTTACACCCGGACTACGCCTACCGTGAAAAATTGATCCGCATGTGTGCCGGCAGCTCGTCGTCGCCCCTGAGCTACAAGGACGGCGTGGTGGAAATCGAGATCCGACTTGGGAAGAAGCTCTTGCGTGACGACCCCAGGCGGGAGAACCTGATCAGGTCGATCCTGCAGCCGTGGATGGCAGCCGTGCCGGAGGCCCGCCTGTTTCGTGCACACATCTATCAAATGAGTGGCGGTGGAGGCGGTTTCCTCGCATCTCCCTCCCGACTCAAAGGCACCGACGGCAAACCTGACCGAAAGGCAATCCGCGCGCTGGCGCGTAATCTGTGTCTTACCATGAACGTCAAACCGCAGGTGGAGAAAGTCGAAGAACGCGAATGGTTGCCCGGCGCATTGAGCGAGTAGCCATGTCTCTTTCTCTCTGTGTTGTCCCTTTCGGGCATCAACGAGTCAGCGGCTGCACACCCTGCCCCAGCCCTTGTCCCACCCCTGTCTGTTAGTTTCGACATCCGCCACAGTCATTACTGACCCAAAGCAATCTCGCCAGAGAGTAAAAACAATCTATACCCTCAGCCGAAAACGACCATACTCGGTCCACGACTCGTCTTCATCCTTGCCTCATCATGTTCACTTTCATTCACGCCGCAGACATCCACCTCGATAGTCCCCTCACCGGTCTTTCCCAGTATCAGGACGCTCCGGTTGAGCGCATTCGCAATGCCACCCGGACCGCCTTGACGAATCTTGTCGATCTCTCCATCGAGCGACAAATCGATTTCCTGCTGATCGCTGGCGATCTCTACAACGGCGATTGGAAGGACTACAACACTGGACTCTTTTTCATCCGCGAAATGCGCCGACTCGATGAGGCCGGGATCCCCGTCTATCTGATTTCCGGCAACCACGATGCCGAGTCGAAAATTACCAAGGCGCTCACCCTACCGGATAACGTGCATCATTTTAAAAGCGGCAAAGCTGCGACCGTCACGGTGCAGGGACACCCGGTGAGCATCCACGGCCAAAGTTTCGCCACTCCGTCGGTGACTGAGAACCTCGCAGAATCCTACCCTGCTCCCGTGGCCGAGCACTTCAACATCGGCCTGCTCCACACCAACTTGGGAGATCAAGCCGGTCACGGAAACTACGCCCCCTGCACCCAACAGCAGCTGGCGCAGCACGGCTACGATTACTGGGCGCTCGGCCACATCCACAAACGCGAGGTGCACCAGCAGTCGCCCCACATCGTTTACTCTGGAAACATACAGGGGCGTCACGCCAAGGAGACCGGTCCCAAAGGCTGCTACCTCGTGCGTGTCGATGCCGACCTTCAGGTGCAGGATTTCGATTTCCACGCCCTCGATACTGTGCGCTGGCACCAGACGGAGATCGATTGCTCGGACCTCACTGAACTCGATCAGCTCTTCGACGCCATCCGCACTGCCTTTGACGATGCAATCGAGAAATCCGGCGACCGTTTGGCGGTCGTGCGCGTCAACCTAACAGGACACACCGAACTGCACGGCACCCTTCACTCCGAGCCGTCGCGCATTGAGTCGGAATGCCGACTGATCACGGAGGATCTCGGTCTGGAAAATATTTGGGTGGAGAAAATCAAATTGAAAACCAAGTCCAAAACCAAGCTCGCGGATCTCGCCCAGCGCGATGATCTCGTGGCCATGGTGATCGATGCCCTGGATCATCTCGATGCCAGCCAGCATCCCCCAGCAGTCACGGAGCTCCGGACGAAGCTGCCGCCCGAAGCACTGCGCGAGCTTCAGTTCGATGCACCGTCGAAAGCCGACCGCGATGCCCTCAAGGACGAGGTCAGCGCTATCGTCTTGCACGCTCTTACCATCGCCGATTAAGCCCCCATTTTCTGAATTTCTTTTTCCTTTTATTGCACCGTCATGCGTTTCGATTCACTCAACATTCCGGCATTCGGCCCCTTCACCCAGTTCAAGTTAGATTTCCCTAACAAGGACTCGGATTTGCACCTGCTCTACGGCCCTAACGAAGCAGGAAAAAGCTCCCTGCTACGTGGGATCAACAACCTGCTGTTCGGTATCCCCACACGCAGCACGGATGATTTTGTCCACGATTACAAAAAGATGCTGATCGGCGCCGAGATCACCCGCGGTGACAGCTCACTGCAATTTTTCCGCAAGAAAGGTCGGGCCAACACCCTGGTTGGCTCGGACTCGAAGGTCATCCCCGATAGCGAGTTGCTCAGTATCCTCGGCCCGATCAATGAGGACTTTTTCAACCACATGTTCGGCCTCAGCACCGAGAGCCTGCGCAAAGGGGCGGAGAGTTTGCTCTCGGGCTCTAACGAAATCGGCACTCTTCTCTTCTCCGCCAGCTTGGGTGGAACACGCATCGATAAGGCGATTGAGCAACTCGAGCAGGAAGCTCAGTCCTTGGCCAAAGGTGGGGCACGGAAAAATGTTCGCATCCCCGAGGCAATCAAGCGCTACAAGGATGCCGAGAAACAAGCCAAGGAGGCGAGCATTTCCGCCAACCAATGGAGAACCCTGGAAAAGGAGTTCGCGCATTCGGAGCAAGCATTCCAGGAAGCCGATGCCGAACTCCGCAAGCTGCGCCAGCGCCACGATCAAATCCGCAAGATCCTCACCGCCTTGCCCCTGATCGCCAGTCGGGAGCAAAAGCTCACGCGCCTGAATGCCATCCAATTGCCCGATCTTGCAGACGATTTCCAACAGCGGGTGCGCGCGGCCCAAGCAACCCATACCCAGTCCGCTGCCGCCCTGAAGCCAAGTCGTGACAGCCTGGAGCAGCAACGCGCGACCCTGGCCGCCATCCCCGATCACCAAACGGTGCTCGATGCCGCCCCTGCCATCGAAGCTCTCCACCAAGGAATCCAACAGCACCTCGACGACCTCCGCTCGCTCGACTCCGCACAGCAGCAACAGACCATCGGAGAAAAGCAGTTAGAGTTTGCGCTGTCGCAGCTCGGCTACGCTTCAGCCGAGGCCTTTGCCAAGTCGCCCAGCATGACGCGCAACGACCTGACGACGATCAAGGGACTGGTGGAACAGCTGCGGGAAACGGAGAACAAGCGAGCAGCCAGTCGCCAGGAACTCCAGAACTTGCAGCAGGAGATCAAGGACAAGTCCAGCGCCTTGGAAGCCCTCGAGGAGGCTAACTTCCCTCCCGAGCATGAAGCCTTGTTAGGTCGTGCCGCCGCCATGCTTGCCGAACTCAAACAGCTCGCTGAGAAACAAAACCGACTTCAACAGTTGTGGATGGAGCGCGAGCAAATGAGTAGCCGACTCTCGCCCGGCAGTGACCCCGCCGCCATTCGCGATCTCAGACCGCCCTCGCGCCCCGCGGTCGAGAAGCTCATCAAGGAACACGCGGAGCTGGAGGCATCCAGCAAGGAGATTCAGCGCGACCACCGGAGTCTGGAAAAGGAGATCGCAGACATCGATTTCGACCTCGACCGATTCCAACAAAGCCACGGCCGAATCGTCACCAAGGAGGACCTGCTGCAGGCCAGAAGTCAGCGCGACCAGCATTGGCAGGAACTGAAGTCCGACCTCCACGAGGAGAAACCCCTGAGCGCCGATCGCTTGAAGAATTTCGATCAGAAAATCATCGAGCCGGACCGCATTGGCGACCAGTTGCTCGACAAGGCCGATGCCACCGCCCGCGCCGCCGAACGCCGGGCCGAGCGCGATAAGAAAAAGCACGCCCTCGGCCTGCTCGCCCAGGACTTGGAGCAGGCCGGTCAGCAGATGCAAGAATGGCAAGACCAGTGGACCGATCTCACCCGCTTCCTCAGCAGCCGCACACTCTCACCCAGCGAGCTGCTGCCGTGGTTCGATCTCTGGGCAAAGTGGCAGGAGCTCGATCGCCAATGTCGTCTCCTCGAAGGCCAGATCAGCGAAACCGAACACGGCCACAAGGATCTGTTAGGAGAAATGCGCACAGCCCTCAAGCTCCCCGGAAAAGACCTACCCACCCTGCATGCCTATCTGGAAAGCGCCCAACGCCGCGCCGATAAAACTGAGGGTCAGGAAAGTGTGTTGTCTCAGGATTTGGCGAAGCTCAACAGCCAGCTCAAGCCGGCACAAGACCAGCTCAGCGCCGCCACCGAGGCCTACGCGAACAGCGAGAACGAATGGAAACAGGCGACCGCCGCATGGAAACTGGAAGGCAGCCCGGCCCAGACACTCTCCCATCTCGAGGCGCATCTGGAACTCAATAAACAACTAGCAGAACAACAGCAAGCGGCCGCTACGCTGCAGCAGCTGCAGCAGCAGACCACCGAGTTTCAGAAACGTCTGCAACAAACCGTCAGCCAGATCCTCCCCGAGTCGAAAACCGCCCCTGCTGATGAGCAGGTTTCGGCCCTCTGGCAGTCGCTCAGCGAGGCGCGTAAACAAACCACCCGTGCCGATGACCTACGTCAAGAAATGGCAAGCACTCAGGCATCCATTGCCAAGCTGGAAGCCCAGCTCGAACAGTCTAACACCCAGCTGCAATCCCTTGCCAGCGCCGCCAAGCTCAACTCCCCGGACGGACTGGAAACCGCCATCCTCGAGCACAACGAGCGCTTATCGCTACGCCGTGCCCTGGCCGATACCGAAGAGCAGCTGGTCAACATCGCCCAAGGGCAGCCTCTGGAAGCCCTGATCAGCACCTGCCAGGAGTCAGATCCCCAAGAGCTCTCCGAAGAAGAGGACCGGATTGGTTCGGACATCGAGACCTGCCAGTCCGAGCGCGACGCCCGACACGAATCCTTCCTCAAGCTCCGCGATGAAAAGTCCGAGCTGGAAAAAGCCTCCAGTGCCGCCATCGATGCCCAACAGGAGGCGAACAATGCCCTCTCCGAAATCGTCACCGATACCCAGCGCTTCATCAGCCTCCATCACGCCATCGATTTCCTCAAGGCCCAGATCGAGGCCTACCGCAAGCAAGCGCAGGGTCCCCTGGTTAGCAAAACTTCGCAGTATTTCGCCAAGCTGACCTGCGGTGAGTTCAGCGGCGTCGATGCCCGCCCCGGCGATAGCAACAACGTCGAACTCGTCGCCCTGCGCCCGAACGCATCGCCGGATCTCCCCGCCGAAGAGCTTGCCACCTCCGCCCTCTCCGAAGGCTCCCGCGATCAGCTCTACCTCGCCCTGCGCCTCGCGGCCATCGACAAACATCTCGAGTCCCACCCTCCGATGCCCCTCATCCTCGACGACGTCCTGATGACCTTCGACGACACCCGCACCACCGCCCTCCTCAAGGTTCTCGAAGAGTTCTCCCAAAAAACCCAGGTCCTCATCTTCACCCACCACCCCCACAACCTCGACCTCGCCCAACAAGCCACCATCCCCCACCACCCCCACCAGCTCGCGAGCGCCGAGGCCGGTTGAGTGTGAGTATCACTTGAAACACGAGAAACCGTTCTTACGGGATGCTGGTGTATGCCTTACAGGGTCACTCCTGGAGCATCGGTCATTGCTGGCACGTCGCTTGATGCCAGTGACCTTGCCATTTTCCTCAGTGGATCACCCGGTCCTACTGCGGCCGCGTGGCTTTCGCTACCGGGGCGAAGGACTGGCGGTGGATCGGGCATGGGCCGTGTTCTTGCAGGGCTTCTAAGTGGACCTTGGTGCCGTAGCCTTTGTGGCGTTCGAAGCCGTAGGCAGGGTATTGTTCGGCGTATTGCAGCATCAGGCGATCGCGTGAGACTTTGGCAATGACGCTGGCGGCGGCGATCGACAGGCTTTTGCCATCACCTTTGACAATGCCTTCCGAGGGAAAAGGAAAAGACGGCACCGCCAGGCCATCGATGAGGCAGAAATCGGGGGTGGGTGTCAGGGCTTCGGTGGCGCGGGCCATGGCGGCGTGGGTGGCGCGCAGGATGTTGATGCGATCGATTTCTTCCGCATCGGCAAAGGAGAGCCCCCAGAGGATGTCGTCGCGTTCGGTCAGTTCGGCATAAAGCGCCTCGCGCCGTTTCTCGGTGAGCTTTTTGGAGTCGTTCAGCAGCGGATGGGTGAAATTATCCGGCAGGATCACTGCGGCGGCAGCCACCGGGCCGGCAAGAGGTCCCCTGCCAGCTTCATCGATCCCTGCGATCAAGGTGTGACCTTGCTGTCTCCTGGCATTTTCAAATTCTAAATCCGGCATGGCGGCCACAGCCATAGGCGGATGACTGCCCGGACGGAAATAAAAAAAATCCGGCGTGCCCAGGAAAGTGGACATGCCGGAGCGATGAGAGATTCCGGATGGAAGAGGACCGCGATTTACCAGCCGATGGGGGTCACCGAGCGAGGCACGCCGGTAGAGCTGACGCCGACCAGCATGGTGACGTAGGTTTTGCCGTCGGCTCCTTGGCTGACACCGATGCCGGTGGTGTTCCACGACTGGCGCAGAGTGCGGTTGTGTTCCGGGCTGTTTTTCCACGATTGCACCACGGCCGAGGCAGTGTTGCTGGATGCGGTGGCATTGGCCAGTTCGGTGAGATTCTGCACATTCAGGCGGAGGTAGGCGTATTGCGAGCGGTTCATCGACCCCATGGTGGTTACGCTGGAGCGCTGGCTCATGAAATCGGCCTGTTTCTGGGCCATTTGGTTCAATCCACGGTTGCCGCGCAGTGGTTTTTTTCCAATTTGGGCACGTTCGGCATTGATAAGTGCAAAAATTTGTTCCGCAACGGCTTGCTCACCCTGACTTGCTTTTGGAGCAGATCTGGTAGGGCTTGAACTGAGGCTCGATGCACAAGAGCTGAGCAGAACAGCTGTAGCACAGCAGGTTAGAATCGAGATTACGGCTTTCATAGGTAACATTTCTATAGGAGTAATTAGTAAACAAGTCGAGATATTATTCAAAAACTTTATGTAAGCTGAATCAAAACTTGAGAAAAAGTTAAACTGCTCTAAACCCCATCTTTTGTCAAAACAGAGATCAACTAACAATGTTACAGGTGTTTTATCACCTGCTTCGACTAACATGTTCACTGACAGATAAATACAAGAGCTGACTCGATGATTTCAGGCATTCTTCTTGGCAAATCCAGTGAGGCCATCTAGCTTCTACGCATGCGTAAGAAAGCAGCCTTTTCTCCAGTGATTTGTCGGATCAGCCTTTCCCTTGGTTTGATGTCAAGTTTGGCCGTCATCACCTCCTGTGGCCCTGATGCCAGCGATATACCTCTGGTGAATGCAGCTGGAGGTTCAGCTGTCGGTGCCAATTCCTCTGCCGCTGACACCCTGTTGGCCCAAGGTCAGGCCTACCAAGCAGCGGGTAACAACAAGAAGGCAATCTCCACTTATAAGGAGTTGGCTAAAAAATACCCCTACTCCAAAGCGGCCGGTGAGGCATCCTTTGCCGAGGGCCAGATCCTCGATAAAGAAGGTGACCTTTTCAAAGCGTTCGAAGCCTATCAGCGCCTGATCACCAATCACCAAGCCAGCCCTCACTACTCGGCAGCTATCAAGCGTCAGGAAGCCGTGGCTCACGCGGCGGCGAACGGGGTGATCAAAAACAACTTCCTCGGTATGAAAACCCGGATCAGCCCTGACAAGGTGGAAAAAATGCTCGGTCAAGTGCGCGACAACGCACCGAAAGCAGCCAGTGCCTCCAAGGCGCAGTATACCATCGGCCAAGTCTGGCAGAAAGAAGGTAGCGCCGACCGAGCCATGGCAGCCTACAAACGTGTGGATATTGATTTTGCAAGCAGCCCCTACGCCCCGGATGCTCTCTATCAGACCGGTGAAATTCTCGTCATCAAGGCAGAGCGTGGCAACCAGAACAAAGCCAACGTCAACCGCGCACGTCAGATTTACAATGATCTCGTGCAACGCTACCCCAGTCACCCACGAGCCGCTGATGCTAGAAAGCGCCTCTCCATGTTAGGTGGTCAGGACATCCAGCGCAGCTACGACGTGGCTGAGTTCTACCGCGCCAAAGGCCAGAACCAATCGGCTCTGTTCTACTACCGCGAAGTCATGAACATGACCAAGAGCGGCGCACTTTACAATCAAGCCAAGCAACGGGTCGCTGAGTTGAGTGGTCAGTAAACTGCGCTCTAATCCGTCTGTATTCCGTTAATCTCCCAAACGCCACCGAATCTGTGAAAGCTCTCCTTCTCTTTGTCCTGACGATGTTTCTCGCCTCCTGCGCTGGCTATCAGCTGGGTGGTGCCAAGCCGACACATCTGGCTGCGGTGGAAAGCATTCACGTGCCGTTGTTTGAAAACGACACCCTGCAGATCCGCGCAGAGTCCTATGCAACGAACAGTGCTGTGGATGCACTTACACGTGACGGCACTTACCGAATTGCCACCGCGGACACGGCGGACGCGGTGTTGGAAGGTCGCGTTTCCGAAATCGACTACAGTCAGATCAGTTCCTCCCGTGAAGACACCTTGAGCACGGAAGAGCTGAGCATGGAAATTACCATCGAGTGGGTGCTGCGAGACGGAAGCAATCCTGCGCGTATTCTTGAAAAGGGCAAATCCAGCGGCGAGACCCGTTTTTTTGCCGGTGGCAACCTGCACGTAGCTCGGACGAATGCTCTGCCTGATGCTCTGCGTAGAGCTGCGGAATCGATGGTTGCCCGCCTGGCCGACGGATTCTAACACCCCGACCACTCCGTGTTTACCTTCGTCCCCACACCCATCGGCAATCGAGGCGACATCACCCAGCGTGCGCTTGAGGTGCTGCGCGAGGCTGATCTGATCGCCTGTGAAGACACCCGTCACTCACGCCCCCTGCTGAAGCACTACGAGATCGATAAACCGCTGCTCTCGCTGCACGATCACAACGAGGCACAGCGCATTCCCGAACTGATCGAAAAGGTGCAGAATGGCGCGAACATCGCCATTATCTCGGATGCCGGCATGCCCTTGATTTCGGACCCGGGGTATCGACTAATGCAGGCCTGTATCGCCGAGGACGTGGAATACACCGTGTTGCCCGGCCCCTCGGCTGTGCTCACGGCGCTTGCCGGATCCGGCTTTCCCTGTCACGCATTCAGCTTCGATGGTTTTCTACCGGTGAAAAAAGGCAAACGTCGCAAGGCGCTGGAAGCTGCCATCGGTGGAGGGAAAACAGCCATCTTCTTCGAGTCCCCTCACCGGCTCGGATCCACCTTGGAAATTCTCGCCGACATCAACCCGGAGCAGCGCGTTTGTGTCGCCAGAGAGTTGAGTAAAAAATTCGAGACCTACCACCGCGATTCCGCTGCCGCGCTGTGGCAGTATTTCCAAGAACGTCCAGCCAAGGGTGAAATCGTGCTGTTGCTTGATGTGAGCTAACAGACTTAGATCCGGCTGCTTATCGCCATTTTAAAAAAGCGGCTTTCCAGTCATGCTTCCAGCTTCTAAGTGCTTAAGAGAGCGGGATGATCAAGTGGTGAACTCCGTGGTTTTGTTATTTGTTAGGAACTTAGTCCGCATAAGTGAAACATAGTTTTGTAAAAAGTTTCCCCTAGGCATGGGCGTTCCAGCTCCTTCGTGTGCCAATATCTTTACCTGATCAGGATTGTGGTCGATACTTCTAGGCGAGTTTAACCCAACTCCCCCCCCATCCCATGAAAGCACCTACCCATACAAGCCGCAGTCGGAATACCCGTTGGTTCTTATTTTTGAATTCCGCGATCGCCGTTGTGTTAGTCTGTGCGGCGGTGTTGATGAAAAACAACTCAGAGAGGTTCAAGGGGCAGTCCAAGATAGATCGCACTTACTTGGCCATGACCAAGGCGGAGCAAGACAGCTCGACTTTGCAGCACGGCATCCTTCACACTGAAGCTGCCCGAGCCACGGCCTACCGCTCGGTGCTGAACATCAGCAATGGCACCGCCATGGTGTGGTTGCTAATCTCAGTTGCCTTCCTGATGAATGCCGTCTTTGTCTTCCGCATGAATCGCAGCCACCAACTGAGTTTGGAGGAAGCGCACGCGGCCTAACACCGATGATATTCCCTTTTCCAACCCGCTGGACGGCTCGCGCTATCCAGCGGATTTTTTTATCTCGGCAGATATTGGGTCTGGTAGTGCTGGCTCTTTCGCTGCCGTGCATGCAAGCGGAGGAACAAGGGAGCATCCGCCTGCGCATCGATGCGGAAGGCTTTCAGACGCGCCCAGCCGACCTTTCCAAACTACTGCACTCCACCACGCAGGTGATGGGGCGGCATCTCGATCGGGTGGACTTTGAAAAGATGGTCGTAGTGCGCGGGCGTCGTGGCCCGGCGGCCATGTATCGACGAAACGATCAGGGTGAAATCGTAATCTTACTCGATAGCCAGGGGCGGCAATGGAGCCAGTATAGCTACCAATGGGCACACGAGTTCTGTCATGTGCTCTGCGGACTGCGGGACGACGGCACGGAGAACGATTGGTTTGAGGAAACGATCTGTGAGCTTGCCTCCTTGTATTGTTTGCGTGCGATGGCCGATGACTGGAAGACGCAACCGCCCTACCCTCACTGGAAAATTTACGCGACCCATTTGCAGAACTATGCCGAGCAGGTGATGGCACAGTATCCGGAAATCGAGCAACGAAATCTGGCTGCTTACTATCGGAAACATCGCTTCGAACTGCGCCGCAACCCGAAGCTCCGGCAGCACAATGGAGCGATGGCTGTTGCCCTGCTGCCCCTCTTCGAGCGGCAACCGAAACACTGGGATGCGCTGCGCTACCTCAATGTCACGGCCGCCAAGCCGGGTTTGAGTTTTAGAGCCTATCTCAGCAAATGGATAAAAGACGCGCCGCCGAAGCACCACGCCTTGATCGAGCGCATTACCACGCTCTACGGTGAGATGTAATGCGGCCTAACAACCTCTGCCAGACCGCCAAACGGTTCTACCTTTCCAGTAGAACCTCATCGCCCAAGACCACGAGATCAATGCTGCCGTCGAGTGTCTTGTCGAGGAAAGGAGTGTTCTTACTGAGCGACTGCATGTAGTCGGAACTGAAGGTGGTTTGACCTTCGGGATCGAACAGTAAGAAGTCGGCCTTGCCTCCCTCGGTGATGGGAACCGGATCCAGACCCATCATCCGGCGCGGTTGTGCGGAGTAGCGGTTCACGATCAAGCCCCAGCCAAACTCGTTGGTTTTGACAAAGTAGTGGAACAGCGAGATCAGCGAGGTTTCCAGTCCGGTGATGCCATTGGGCGCATTGACGAAGTCCTGCGATTTCTCGAAAGGCGTGTGCGGTGCGTGGTCGGTGGCGATGATGTCGAAGACCCCTTCTTTCAAACCTTCTAACAATGCCTTGTTGTCCTCCGCGGTGCGCAGTGGCGGGTTCATCTTGTAGTGGGTATCGTAGTCGCCGATATCCTCCTCGTTGAAGAGCAAGTGGTGAGGAGAAACTTCGGCGGTGACCTTGGCTCCCATTTGTTTCCACCAGCGGATGGTTTCCATACCGATCTTGCTGGATACGTGCTGGATGTGCAGGCGGGCTCCGGTGGCGTGGGCGAGACGGATATCGCGGTCCATGCAGATTTCCTCGCTGCAGGCAGGTGTCCCCTGAATGCCAAGGCGATGGCTGACCACTCCTTCGTTGAGCGCGCGCGGTCCGGAAAGTTCCAATACCTCACAGTGGCTGGCGAAGAAACAATCGAACTCGGAAGCATACTCCATCGCATGTTTCAGCAGCAGTAAATCAGGCACCGCATCGCCGTCGTCGGTAAGCATTTTCACGCCGAGCTTCAGCATACCATCGATGCCGGCAAGTTCCTTGCCCTCGCGACCTTTGGTGATGCAGCCGGAGGTGTAAACCGGGATGCGGGCATCGCGCTTGGCGATATCATAAATGGTGCGCACCATGGCGGCGGAATCGATCGCAGGAGAGGTGTTGGGCATCAGCACCACGCCGGTGACGCCACCGTTGATTGCTGCTTCGCTGCCGGACTTGATCGTTTCCTTGGCCTCCTGCCCCGGCTCACGCATGTGGATGTGGGTATCGAACATCGCAGGCATCAGAATTTTGTTCGATGCATCGATGACCTTGGCGCCTTCCGGTGCCTGGAGCTGGTCGCCAATTTGAGTGATGGTGCCATTTTCCACCAGCACATCGGCCGGTGTGAGATCGTCGTTTTCCTCGCAGGCAATGCGGGCGTTTTGGATGAGTAGAGATGCCATGATTATGATGTTGGGGTGTCAGGTTTCAGCCAGTAAAGCACGGCCATCCGTGCGGCGATTCCATTTTCCACCTGTTGATTGATTAAGCTGCGATCGTAGTCCATCACCGCGTCGCAGAGTTCGACGCCACGGTTAACCGGACCAGGGTGCATGATGTAGGTCCCTTGATCGGCGATGCGTTTGAAGCGCTCGGGAGTCACGCCGTAAAGTTTCGTGTATTCACGCAGGCTGGGGAAATACTGCACCGACTGACGTTCCATCTGGACACGCAGAAGATAAATGCAGTCGGGCGCCCAGCGCATGGCTTCCTCGTAGTTGGTGAAGCGCTCGATTTCCTTCGGTCCGTGTTTCGGCACCAAGGAGCCAGGCCCCAACCATGCCACTTCCACACCGAGCTTGCGCATCAAGGTGGAGGTCGAACGTGCGACCCGGCTGTGCAGGATGTCGCCGACGATGAGAATCTTTTTACCAGTGAGTTCAGGGAATACCTCGCGAAAAGTGAAGCCATCCAACAGCGCCTGAGTCGGGTGCGCATGGGCGCCGTCACCGGCATTGACCACGCAGGCCTTGGTCTCGCGGGCAATCATTTGCGGCAGACCGGGCATCTTGTTGCGCACGATGATGTAGTCGGTGCGCATCGCCTGCAGGGTGTCGATGGTGTCCTTGATGGTCTCTCCCTTCACCACGGACGAGTGAGGCACATCGAAGTTGGTGACATCGGCGGAGAGTCGCTTGGCGGCCACTTCGAACGACGACAAGGTGCGTGTGCTTGGTTCGTAGAACAAGGTCAGCACCGACTTACCTTTCAATGCCGGCACCTTCTTCACCGAGCGGGTGAATAAATCTTTAAACGGTCCAGCCTGGTCAAGCAATAGCTCAATTTCCTCACGGCTGAGGGATTCAATATCTAATAGGTCCTTGCGGGTCATTGGAGGTCGGCTCAAACTGAGCGAGGTAATACACGGAACCGAACACCAGCACAAGTAATGATATAATGGCGATGAACGCCGCATGGTGTCTGGATCGTGGTTTTTTCCAGAAAATAACGAGTGAGCTTAACAAGCTGAGCCCCGCGCAGCTCAATGCGGGGATGTAAAGAGCGGCAATGGCTAGACCTGCGGAAGTCAGCGTGAGCAGGTAGACGGCGGCCAGCAGAATGGGATGAAGCGCTAGATTGACAACCGCTTGCACGGGTGGCCGGACGGCAAATGCATTACGTTTCCGGAGGTCGTTCAGTTCCCGGTCGCCGTGCTTTTTGTCCGGAATCTTGACCATCAATCTTGGTTTTCGGTCACCTCCACGGAGTCGAGACCATCACTTCCTTTGAGTTTCACATCCACGTAGTCCATCCGCTGGGTATCGAGGGTGATGCCCACGTAGTCAGGGGCGAATGGTAGCTCGCGATGTCCGCGATCGATCAGGACCGCGAGTTCGATCTTGGAGGGTCGACCGTAATCCATCAGCGCATCGATGGCGGATCTGACGGTGCGACCGGTGAACAGCACATCATCGACCAGGATGATTTTCGCTCCGTCCACGGTGAACGGAATGTCGCTTCCCTGAAGTTTTGGGTTGGAACTCAGGTGGGCGAGATCGTCCCGGTAGAGAGAAATATCGAGCACTCCCATCTCCACATTGAGACCTTGGGCGGTGAGCTGGGCAAGGATTCGCTCAGCCACTTCGTCACCACGGCTACGCAGCCCGACCAGCACGAAGTCCGAGTCGGGATTCTTTTGCAAGATCCCATCGGACAGCTGCTGAACCGCGGCGGCGATGTCAGATTCTGAGAGTGCTCGACGCATTTAAATTAGGCTCCAGCAAGCTGAAGGATACGGTGAGCGGCCATGGCGGCATTGGCAGGTGCTTTTTTGTGCAGTCCTACCGTGGTAGCAGGCACACCACCGGGAAGCTGGCTGATAGAAAGCAGGGCGTCCACGCCATTCAATGGACCGCCGGGAACTGGCACGCCGATGACTGGCAGGGATGTCTTCATGACAACCACGCCTGGAAGGGCTGCTGCGAGGCCGGCAATCGCGAGGATCACGGCTTTTTCACCTTTTTCCTCGAGCTTGCCGAGGTATTCGATGAGTTCACTCAAGTTGCGGTGTGCCGAGAGGACAGTCTCTTCGTAAGTGACATTGGCATCTTTCAGGTATTCGCGAGCAGGCTCCATGAAGGGAACATCATTGGCGCTGCCATAAATCATAATTACTTTCATTGCGCCACCTGCCTAGACTCTGCCCCGAAACTTGGCAAGAAATTTGCAGAGAAAAGACGGCCATCGTGGAGCGGGTTTTATCGCGTCATTCGGGCCGTTTTTGCGTTTGCATGATGACACGAATTTCGATACTTTTTGTGACTTATGAATGGTTCGCACCTACCGATCCGGGATTTCAGACCTCTTCGGTTTGTTATGCCCATCTTCATTCTTTGCGGGGTTTTGCTCACGCTCCCCCAACAACTTTCTGCCCAACAGGACCCACGTGCCCTGGCTCCTGCGGATGTTTTTTTCCAAGCCTGGCTGACCATTCGAGACGCTGAGAAGCTGGAAACGGAGAATAAACACAGCGATGCCTGGCGCAAATACCGTCAGGCGGCCAAATACTACGACATCCTCTCGCGCTATCACAGCAAGTGGAAACCTCACCTGGTTGAGGAACGGGTCAAAACCACCCGTGAATCAATCAAGGAGATCGAACCCAAAGCTGCAGCCGAGCTGGCAGGCAAGCAAGCAAAGACCAAGGACCTGGTCGAAGGTGGCCCGCAAGTTCCCCAAGGAGGACAGGCACAACCATTGGCAAGCGGACACGCGATTCAACCATCCATTGCGAGGAACTCAGGCGATCAGGAAATTCAGCGCCGTTTGAAAATCTTGGAAGTCGATAACAAACGTCTTCGTGACACACTCAGCCGGGCACGCAGCACTGGGTCCGGCGGAGGCAAGGCCGAGGAGCAGCGGCTGATCGATCAAATCGCCCGCCGCGATCGCGAATTGACGACGCTACGCAACATCCTCGCCCGCGCCCCGCTGCAGAAGGACATGGATCAACTGGCACATCAGAACCGCACGATCAAGGCGGAGATCAACATCACCGCACGCGCCCTCAAGGAGTCGCAGAAGAAACTCAAGGCGACCCAAAAGATGGCGGAGAAGTATAAAGAAGACGCCCTGCTCGCCCAAAGCCGAGCCGAAGAGATCCAGAAAAACATGGAAGCTCAGAAGAAGATCGATAACCGCGTGGTGCGGGAGCTTCGCAAAGAGCTGACCACTGTGACGGAAATGCTCAACAACACCCGCCGCGAGCTGGGGGCAGCCAATGCCACCATTGCCCGGATGGAGCGCAGCCTGACACAATCGCAGGCGACCATCGACGAACTGACACGCGAGCGCAACGAACTGCGCACCGAGCGCGACACCCTGGCAAACATCCTCAAGCAAAACGACTCCGAGGGAGTGCAGAAGCTGATCGCGGAAAACATGCGCCTGGGTAAGGAGCTGAAGGAATCGATGGATCGACTGGAGTATCTCAAGAAAGAGAACAACGCGACCAAAGACGAGCTGGTGGAGGCCAAGCGCGACCTCGCCATTGCCAAGACCCGGATCATGAAATACCAGCATGAGCAGTCGGACCACAGTCGCCGAATCAAGACGCTCGAACGTCAACTGCGCGATGCTGAGGCCGACCTGTTAGCCTCTCGTGGCAAGAACCCGGGGAGCAGAAACAATTCCGCGAAGGCCGAGGAGATTGAAATCTTGAAGGCCACGGTGAAGCGCCTGATCGCCTCGCAAGAGCGTCGTCGCACGGCCGAGAAGATCCTCTGGGACACCTACCAGAAATCCAAGGTGAACATCCCCGGCATGCCGGAGGTGATTCGTGACATCCGCAACGCCAAGGTGGAACTCACCGATCAGGAGAAGGTTCTGATGACGGTTCGTCGGCCCGACAGTGAGTTCATGGGCCCTGAGCGTGTCTCCCGCACCCACGCCCAGGCATTTGGCAATGCTCTGGAGCAGGAAATTGCCACCTACACGCCGCTGATGAAGCGTGCCTTTGAGAAACAACGCTACGAAGCGGCGCGCCAGATCCTGCAGGACATGGACGAGCGTTTCCCCGGCCACTTCCCTACCCTCTGTAACCGTGGTGTGGTGGAGCTAAAAACCGAGAACTACGATAAGGCGAGCGACTTCTTCAATGAGGCCATCACCATGCGTGAGAACAGCAGCTACGCACACCAGATGCTAGGGCTCTCGCTTTACCACAGCGAAGATTTCGATGGCGCCAGAAATGCCTTCGAGCGTGCCCTCGATCTAAAACCAGGCAATGCCAAGGCGCACCTCTACCTCGGCAACGTCGCCGGTGGCAGCAAGCGTTTTAACCAGGCGGAAGAACATTTCCTCGCCGCGATCAAACTCGATCCCACCCTGTTCGAAGCCTACTTCAACCTTTCGGTGCTCTATTTGCAGCAGAACGAAAAAGAAAAGGCTTCCGAGTTCTATGGGAAGGCGCTCGAGCACGGCCTGCCACCGAATCCAACTCACGAGCAGAAACTCGGAAAGTAGTTCACTCCTCCGTGCGTATTTGGAGGACCTCGGCCCAGTATCTGCTGGTCCGTCGATAGCAGCTTTATTGGTCGACCGAGTTCATTTTCGAACTCGTGGGATAATTCTCGTCTTGGCGAGACAAGACCCACACCTTGCTCCGCTGTTTCCACTACTTATTTCCTGTCATGACACTACGATTCCCGCTTTTTCTCACCTCAGCCCTGATCGCCCTCAACGTGCACGCGGCCGAACCCATCCGGATGGCTGCCTATCCGGACGTATCCCCAGACGGTTCCAAGATCGTATTTTCATGGCGCGATGATATTTGGATTGCCTCTGCCAATGGAGGTCAGGCGCACCGACTCACCAGTCATCCGGCGCGCGACTTAAGCCCTCGGTTCACTGTCGATGGCGAGTCGATCTGTTTTGGCAGCTACCGCGACGGCACGTTCCAGAGCTACAGCATGTCGAGCAGTGGCGGCGCAGCCACCCAGTTGACCTTCCACTCGCAAGGTTCGATGTTACAAGATCTCTCGCCCGATGGGAAAAAAGTCCTGGTGCAAGGCATCCGTGATTCCGTAGGTGCCATCCCCTATCAACTTTTCGAAGTGGGGATCGATGGAAAATCTCCAGAACAGCTGGTGTTTAAAGCCTACGCGCAGAACGGACGTTACTCCGCCGATGGCAAATCGATTGTTTTTACACGTGGCAGTGAGCAGCTTTACCGCAAAGGATACTACGGCAGCAAGGCCAGCCAAGTCTGGACCTGGACCCAAAACGCGCAGGGCGAAGATGTCTTCGAACAGCCTGTTTCCAGCGAGTATGGATGTCGCACCCCTGTCTACGATCAGCAAGGCACCGGATTCTATTACACTCAGGGCAGCCCCAACGGATTCAATCTCTGGTATTATGAGCTCGCCACGAAAAGCAGTCGCCAAGTGACCTTCTTTGAAGACGACAGCGTGATGCAGCCTGCCATTTCTCGCGATGGCAGCACGATGGTTTTCCGCCATCTCTTTGATTTCTACACCCTGTCACTGGATGACAGCACGGAAGACAACCCCGCCAAGCCTCAGCAGCTCAAGCTCTGGCACAACGAAGACCTCGGCCCGGCCGAATCCCATGAACTGGTGATCCGCGAGACCGAAGACGTGACTTTTTCCCCGAGCGGACTGGAAACCGTCTTCACCGCGCGTGGCGACCTCTGGGCCATGGACACGGTGCTGAAAAAACCGAACCGCCTCACCGAAACCGCCGGTCACGAGAAAGACGTCTGGTTTTCCCACGACGGTAAATCGGTAGTGTATCTCTACGACGACGGTATCGACACCGAGATCCGCCGTTTGGAAAAGAGTAAGCCTGGCAAGTATTGGTGGGAGGCCAAGAAGTTTGAACACAGCGTGCTGGTGAAATCCAGTGATCGACCTAACAGCGTCACACCTGGACCGAAAGGCAAGAAAATGGTCTACACCACCTACCCGGGTAACCTCTGGATCAGTGAGGCCGACGGATCCGAGCCTCGCCGAATCTTGGAATCCTGGGAGCCACCATCCGTGCGCTGGTCCCCTGACGGAAAATGGCTGGCTTACTCCGTTAAGAATAATGATTTCAACTCCGATATCTTCATCGTTGCCGCCGATGGCAGCAGCGCTCCCGTCAATATCAGTCGCCACCCGGACAATGATTTCTTCCCGTCTTGGTCACCCGACGGTCGTAGACTTGCCTTTGTGGGTCGACACCATAAGGAGAACTACGATCTGTTTTACGTCGATCTCTACCGCTCCGATGAGGCCAAAGACAGTGATGGCGAAGCCCGTGAGCGTGCTCGCAAGCTGATGCAGAAAGATCCCGCCTACAAAAACACCGCGAAAAAGGTGGTAAAAAAAGCCCTCGAGAAACTCACTAAGGACAAGAAAAAGGAAAAAGAAAAGGCGAAGGAGAGCTTCGATTTCCACAATATCGCCCAGCGAGTCAACCGACTGGAGGTCAAGGGCATCATCCCCACGCATGTCATCTGGAGTCACGATTCGAAGAAGATCTTATTCCAGTCGAGCAAAGGCAAATCCATCTACGCCATCGAGGCAAAGAGCAATGCCAAGCCGAGCAAATTCGCCGACGCCTCTGGCACCCCTATCCGGATGGGCTCCAAGGGAAAACTTTACATGCTCTCAGAAGGTCTGCCATCCGTGCTCATCAACGGCAAACTCACCAAGTATCCATTCACCATCTACACCTACCGCGATCCGGAAAACTGGAAGCGCATGACCTTCCGCACCGCATGGAAGACAATGCGCGATCGGTTCTATGACCCGGCCATGAATAACCGCGACTGGGATCAGATCCTTGAGAAATACGAAGACATGGCGGCCCAAGCGCCGAACTCGACGGTTTTCAGTCGGGTAGCCAACATGATGTTAGGCGAGCTCAATGCCTCGCACATGGGTTTCCGCTCCAAGACTTGGCCCACTCCGTGGAAACCACGCACACCATGGAAAGAGGTCACCGTGCACCTCGGCGTGCGCTTTGATGCCGAACACGAAGGCAAAGGCTGGCGTGTGGAATCGGTCATCCCGAATAGCCCGGCGAGCCACGAAATCTCCAAGATCAACCCCGGCGAGCTGATCACCAAGGTGGATTATATGGAAGTCAGCACCGATACCCCATTGACCAGTGTATTGAACCGCCGACTCTCTGATCCAGTCTACCTGACCGTGGAAAATGCCCAAGGCAAGGAACGCCAGGTGAAGATTCAGCCGATCAGCTACACCGCAGCGCGTGATCTCGCGAAGAACGCCCGCATCGATGAAACCGAGGCGGCTGTAGACAAACTTTCCGGCGGGCAGCTGGGCTACATCCACGTAGCCCGCATGATGTGGGACGAGTTCGAGCAGTTCGAGCACCACCTCTACGAACAAGGCGCCGGGAAAAAAGGCATCGTTATCGATGTCCGCGACAACGGTGGCGGGTTCACTACCGATCACTTGCTGACCGCACTTTGCCAGCCACGCCACGCCTATACCATTCCTCGTGGTGGTGGGGTCGGTTACCCACAGGACCGCATCGTTTACGCTACATGGAGCAAGCCGATCATTGTGCTCTGTAACCAGAACAGCTATTCCAATGCCGAGATCTTCTCGCACGCTATTCGCAACTTGGGCCGAGGAAAATTAGTGGGGGTCGCCACCGCTGGCGGAGTGGTTTCCACCGGATCCGTGAGTATCATGGGATCCACCATGCGCATGCCCTTCCGCGGCTGGTTCAGCACGGTGGATGGTGAAGACATGGAACTCAATGGTGCCAAGCCGCATTACGAAATCTGGAACCGCCCCGGCGAACTCAGTGCCGGCATCGATCATCAGCTGGAAAAAGCCGTCAGTGTCTTGCTGGAAGATACCGCAAAGGCTAAGCCATACCCTGCAGCCAGATACCGTAGCCGCAGCAAGCCACCGGCACATCAATCGAGCGCTCCAGCTGCGCCTACCAAGCCGGTGAACACCATGGAGGCTGACACTCCGACCAACTAATCAGTTTACCTTCCGCAAGAATTAGGCCTAAGCTCCCGCCATGCTCAGCACGGAGGAAAAAGCACGCTACGCACGGCATTTCACCCTGTCCCAAGTTGGCCTCGAGGGGCAGCAGAAGCTAAAGGACAGCTCGGTGTTATGCATTGGTGCCGGTGGTCTGGGATCACCGGCGGCGCTCTACCTGGCGGCCGCCGGAGTGGGGCGCATCGGCTTGGTCGATGCCGATGTGGTAGAGCTGTCGAATTTGCAGCGCCAGATCCTGCATGGCCAGTCGACGCTCGGCATGAGCAAGCTCGAGAGTGCCACCACCCGCCTCAGCGACATCAACCCGCATGTGCAAGTGGAGCAGCACCCGGTGAACTTCACCGCGGAAAATGCCATGGAGATCGCCAAGGATTACGACATCATCCTTGATGGCACCGACAATTTCCCCACCCGCTACTTGAGCAACGATGTCTCTGTGCTGCTGAAAAAGCCTAACATTTACGCATCGATTTTCCGCTTTGAAGGTCAGCTTAGCGTCTTCGCCCCGCATCTTGGCGGGCCCTGTTACCGCTGCATGCTCCCCCAGCCTCCCGACCCAGGTTCGGTGCCCAGCTGTGCTGAAGCCGGAGTGTTAGGTGTGCTCCCGGGAATCATCGGCAGCATGCAGGCCATGGAGGCGATTAAAATCTTGCTAGACGTTGGCGAGCCACCACTTGGGCGACTTCTTCACTACGATGCCTTGCATACCCGCTTCCGCGAATTTAAGCTCAAACGCGATCCCCAATGCGCCCTCTGCGGCGATCACCCAACCATCACCCAACTCGTAAACTACCAAAACTTTTGTGGCATGCCCGATTCCAATCAAGAAACCAACCAACCTGGCGAAATCAGCGTCGAGGAACTGAAACAACGCCTGGAAAACGGCTTCGATGGCACCCTGATCGATGTCCGCGAAACGTGGGAACATGACGTGGCGAACATCCCCGAAGCCAAGCTCATTCCCCTGGCCACCGTTCCTTCTCATATTCCAACATTAAAGGAACTTGGCCTGGACGCCGAGATCATCATTCACTGCAAAGCAGGTATGCGTAGCGATCGAGCTTGTGAGTTTCTCCGCGGCGAAGGCTTTACCAATGTCACTAACGTCGCCGGAGGTATGGACGCCTGGCTAAAGCTCTAACACCAGCCAGCACGCACGTTTTCGCCAGTTCTCTGCGGATGATCTGGAGAGGCAGCAACACACTTACGACGACCAGTATGACATCCGATCAAGATACGGCCGCCACCGACCCGACACCGCAAGAAACAGGGAAACTCATCGTCATCGAAGGCATCGATGGCACTGGCAAATCGACCCAAGCCACGATGCTGGCAGAGGCTCTAAGGAAACAAGGGCACGAAGTCGTGCAAAGCCACGAACCCACCGATGGCCCGTGGGGTAAAAAACTTCGCGAAAGTGCCACCACCGGCCGACTAACCATCGAGCAGGAACTGGAATATTTTCTAAAAGACCGCGAGCAGCACGTGGAAGAACTCATTCTGCCCACGGTGTTCAAGGGAGGGATGGTCATTCTCGATCGATATTACTTTTCCAGCATGGCCTACCAAGGCGCCCGAGGCATCGATCCTCAGGAGATTCGCCAGAAGAACGAGGCCTTTGCTCCGCTGCCTCACATCTTGATCATCCTCGATCTGGACGTGGATACCGCGCTAGATCGCATCGGCGTGCGTGATGGCGAGGCCAATGAGTTTGAAAAACGCGACGCCCTTCAGTTCTGCAGAGATCTATTTTTGGGCTTGGCCGACGAACCCTTTGCCCACGTCATCGATGCCTCGCAAGAGATCGAGGCCGTGCACCGTGAGGTGCTGGAACTCTGCAAGAGTTAGACGCGTGCTGGAGGTTCATAGCGGAAGCTGTTATTCCAGCGATGATTTTGGCACGGCTCGCACAAAATCATCAAGCAAGGTGACGCCGGATTGGAGGCGGTTTTTCTGCCCCGCATGATAGCGAGCGGCCACGGGTTTGCCATTCATGTATCGGCCACCTAACAGCGAGTGAGACCCGTGCACCCGCACGATCCATTGTTCGATGCCTGTTTGCGGAGGTAGGATCGACGCAGCACTTTCCACCAGACCATCACAGGGTCCTATCACCCTTCCCTGCCGTGCCGCCGTGCTGGCCAGCCACTTGAAATGTCGGTCCTCCTCAGGCCAGCCGTCGGTGCCATCGGGCAGACTGACAAAGTTGATCACGGTAATATCGTCCCGCACCGCCTCAGGAAACCCGCGCCCCGGATACTGCCATTTATCGTAACCGATGGATGCCAGATCGGCCGACGAGGTTCTCGGTGCCCCTTCGCGCCAGTTCAGGAAACAACGAAAGCCCCACGCCAGAGGATCGTGACCCAAGGCGCCCCAGCGGGCGACTTCAGAACCGCGCAGGACTCCCGCAAAGTTCGCCCAGAGCCTGATTTTGCGCAACTCCTCGGCAGGGATGTCATGCGCTGGCCCATGCCAGAAGTGAACGAGGTCGGTGCTGCCCCTGGAAAACCCGAGGAGCATCGCGCGTTCGACCTTCGGCAGCTCTTGACGCAGCGCCTTGGCGATGACTGAGGCATCATTGTCTGCAGTCTGCCGTGAAGCGACATCGATGAATTTGGCTCGGAACCCCAAGTCGTTCATATGCTGCACCGTGCGTCGAATGATTGGTGGCGAGCGGCCCTTGTCCTGATTGAAGCCGAGCACGAAGTAGACCCCAGTTTTGTTGCGTTCCGCACGTGGCATGGTGGCGAGCGATTCGGGGAAGATGTAATCCTTCTCCGCGTTGGTTTTAAACAAGCGGCGTTCCAGCTGCCCGTCCGACTGGTCTTGTCTCGCCAGTGCCTTGCTCAGCTGGTCTCGCGCCTGTGGTCGGCCCACTGCCGTCACCCACTGGCGCGACTGAGCCAGTAAATCGTGAGATGCCGCCGTAGGGTGTTGAGCCTTGCTCTCGCCTGGAACAGTTTCCATGGGCGAACAGCTTGCCAGCAGCCAGCCGCAACAGAAAACGGCCAGCAGATTGGTGGCAGAGCTGGAGCTGGAAGCACGACGAAAATGAAGCATGAAGGTTGCTTTTACAAAATCGAGCCGATTTTCCCATCGCGAAATCAACTTTGTGCGATAGCATGTGGATTATGGAGACACTTTCATTGCTAGGGGTCGCGCTCGGCTTTGCCACGCTCTCTGGAATCAACCTTTACCTGACCACCTTTCTGGCGGGGATGGCGATCCGTTTCAACTGGGTCAATTTAGCCGACAAGTATGAAACATTGGCGGTTTTGGAAAACCCGTGGATCATCGGTGTCGCCGGAGTGCTGTTTCTGGTAGAATTTTTTGCCGATAAGATTCCGTGGTTAGACAGCAGCTGGGATGCTGTGCACACCTTCATCCGGCCAATCGGCGGTACTCTGCTCGCCCTGACCGCACTGGGAGAAATGGACCCCGCCGTGTCAGTCATCGCCGCGCTTCTGGGTGGCGGCACCACCCTCATCACCCACGCCTCGAAGGCGGGTGGTCGACTTTTGATCAATATGTCCCCCGAGCCAGTCTCCAACACCGTTGCCAGCCTCGGTGAAGATGGATTGGTGCTGGGTGGCCTGGGCCTGATGGCCGGCGCGCCGGTGGTTGCCTTTTTTGTCTTCCTTGCCGTGGTCATCCTCGCCGTCTGGCTGTCCAGACGCACTTGGGCAGTGATTCGCAAAGGCATTCGCGCGATCCGGAAGAAGGGGGCAAGATCCCCCGCTTCCTGATAGCTGATGCGCGCCGGATGATTTATCTCAGGCTTTAGAGGAATCTATTTTCCAGAGCCGGAAGCTTTTCCTTGGTCAGATCGAGACCGTGGGACTCTACCATCAAAGCTTTGCAATCGGGAGTCATCTCAGCCACCAGGCGCTTCAGGTGTTCTTGCGGTGCGGCGAGGATGAAGTGCTTGCAGCCGTGCGACATCACCTTGCTGCAAATCTCATTGGCCACCTGGTTGATCGATCGTTTTTCCACTTCGACGTCCAGTTTGGTCTCGGCGTGTGACATCGCATCGCCTTCACCAGCTTCGTAACCACGATTGAATTTACCCGGAGTGTCCGTGGTTTTCGCTCCCCGAGGGGCTTCTAGTTCCTCTTCGGCAAGCTCGGTAAGGTGGATTTTTTCGGTAGGATCGTCGCTGGGCTCAGTGAATCCAAGCACGCGGATTTTACCGAGGTCGGTCAGTACAAGTAGTCGTTGATAGGAGTTTAGTGTATTTGCCATAATTCTAAACATCCTATGCCTGAGAGCGTTCGGTTTCAAATAGGAATTCGCCCGAACTTTGTTCATTTTTTGCTTACGGGTCGATTCCCCTCCTCGATATTGGCAGCGAGCCGCCTGTGGTTGTGACGTGGAGGAATTTGACAGATCGGTCGACATCTACCGTAGACAGGTTTCATGCCTCAAGCGGTCGCCAATTTTCCCGCAGATTTCTTCTTCGCGATCGCATCATGATAGGCTAAAGAACTCCCCGCCGTCGCATGTTTCTGCTTAAAAAATTATTTCAGCTGCGTGATCACACGCATCAGGACGAAGAAAAGCCCTTTCTTGAGCACCTGGAGGACCTCCGTGTGGTAATCACGCGGGTGGTGCTCACTTTGGTGATCGCCATGGCAGTCTGTTTTGTCTTCCGCAACGAGCTGATGGAGATCATCCGTCGGCCAGTGGAGCAAGTCTGGCAGATCAGCCAGAACGACAAGATCCCGGATGGCCCAGTGAAGCTGGATCTCAGCACTTGGGAGATGGCCAAGAAAGCAGAGCGCGACACCTCTGCCTTCACTCCGGAGCAGCGCGATCATTATTACCGACTGCTCGATCCGTCAGGCGATAAAAACCTCAAGTTCCATACCGAGAGCGTGGTTTACTACCGTGCCGCCATCGACATGGAAAACACCAATGGCAAGGGCATTGAGTTCCTTGAAGGGCTGCCCAACATATCAGACGATCTGCGGAAACAGCTGATGGCGCTGATGGAAGAGGGAAAACGCCCGGATGCCGCCGTCGATGCCAGGGGCAAGCTCGTGCTCATGCAGGCGCTGAACCCGACCGAGGGCTTCATGCTGTCGATCAAGCTTTCACTCTTCGCGGGCATCGTGATTTCCTTCCCGCTGTTGCTGCTGTTCATCCTGCAGTTCATTCTGCCGGGGCTGAAGAGTAATGAAAAACGTGCGATGTGGCCGGCGATGCTGATTGGCTTTGGCCTGTTCATCGGGGGCGTGTTGTTTTCCTACTTCTTCGTCCTGCCGAAGGTGCTCGATTTCTTCTACAATTACAGTCAGGAAATGGGAGTCACCAACGAGTGGAGGATTGGTTACTACATCTCATTTGCTACCCAGTTCACCCTGATCTTCGGTCTAGGTTTTGAACTACCTGTGGTGGTGATGACCATGGTCAAGCTGGGGATCTTGAACTACGAGATCATGAAGAACACGCGTTCTTACGCGATTCTCGCCATTGTGGTGATCGCCGCCATCATCACCCCCACACCGGACGCCTTCACCCTGCTGCTGCTCGCCGGACCGATGGTGATCCTCTACGAAATCTGTATCTGGCTCGCCTTTTTCCATCGGCGCAAGGAACGCGAACAGGAACTCGCGGAGCAGGAGGAACTGCGTAAGAAACTCCTAGCCGCCCCACCGCTCACCGCCGCTTACGGCGAGGACGACGATTACGATAGCTACGACGAGCACGATGACCACGGCCACTCGCCGGATGAGCATTTCGACCACCATGACGACGAACCCGACATGGACGAGCAGATGGAAATCTACCGCCGCGATCACGAAGACTTCTTCGACCACGATGAAGACGAAGGCGAAGAGTCCGATGACGGCACCTACGACTTCGACGAATCCGAGTTAGAGCCCGACTATGATCCAGGCCCCTACCTCGAGACCGACAAGCCCAAGCCGGAATCCTCCGATGCCGAAGACAGCGCTTCAAGCGACGATGATGAGGACGACGACGATGATGACTACCGTAAACACGACGGCAGTAACGAGGAAGAGCGTTAGGAAACACGACGACCCTCATCCCTTCCCCCAACTACCTACCCAGACATGATGCACTCGATGACAGGTTTCGGTCGTGCCGAGCACGCCACAAGCACTCTAGCAGCCCGCGTGGAGGCCTCTTCGGTCAACCGCAAGCAAGGCGAAATCGTGGTGCAGCTGCCTCGCGCCTACGCCGAACTCGAAGCGGAAATTCGTAAGATGGCCCTTGGGAAGTTATCACGTGGCCGGGTCAACATCGCCATCCAGATTGAACAATCAGATACAGCCAGCGATCAGATCCGGATCAACACCAAGCGCGCGCGCGCCCTGGAAGCGGCGTTCACCGAACTCTCCGATGCTATTGACCGCCCGATCCAAGCGACCTCGGCGGATTTCCTGAGGACACCGGAAATTTTACATTTCGATCAAGAGTCCGCCTCGGTGGAGGAAGCTCGTGAAGCCGTCATCCCAGCGGTCAACGATGCCCTCGATAGCATGATTGCCATGCGTGCCAGCGAAGGTCAGCATCTGCACGACGATACAGAAGCTCGGCTCAGCAGTCTGGAACACATTGCCGAACAGATCAGCAGCCACGCCCCGGCGGTGGTGACCCATTATCGCGAGCAGCTGCATCGCAGACTCAGTGAAGCCGGTCTCGAGATCGACTTGAACGACGAGCGGCTGCTGAAAGAAATAGGCCTCTTTGCCGAACGCTGTGACATCAGCGAAGAGATCACCCGCCTGCACTCGCACTTCACCAAGTTCCGCGAATATTTGGGCAAGGATGAACCAGTGGGACGACCACTCGATTTCCTCTGCCAAGAGCTCAATCGCGAGTTCAACACGATTGGCTCCAAAGCCCACGACGCCACCCTGGCCCAGCTGATCGTCAATGCGAAGACCGAGCTGGAGAAAGTCCGCGAACAAGTGCAGAACGTCGAGTAACGAGACCGAGTCCCGCTTTCCTATCGCCTACTGCCAGTTAAAAAACACTTCTTTCCGAGTCCCCCATGAATGCCTTCTTCGATCCGACCACAACATCTCTCAAGATCTGCGGAGTCACCCGCATGGAGGATGTGAGTGCACTGATCGATCTCGGCGTCGACGCCTTGGGTGTCAATTTCTGGCCGCATTCTAAGCGTTACCTCGCCCCGGATTCCGCCAGCCCCCTGCTGCAACACGCCGCAGGGAAGATCCTCCGTGTCGGTGTTTTCGTTAACGCAGATCCGGAACTTCCTCGCAGTCTGTTAGCTGCTAATCAAATTGATGTCGCCCAGTTCCACGGTGATGAATCGGCAGATTACTGCGCTGCTTTTGCAAGCGAGAACCTCCCTTTCATCAAAGCCATCGGTGTGAAAAACAAAGACTCGCTGGCCAATATATACGACTACAATGCCACGGCCATTTTGTTAGATACCCCTGCCCCTGGCGTTTACGGAGGCACTGGTGAAACCTTTGATTGGACACACGCCCAAGCCTTCATCGCGCAGCACCCCGAAATTCCTGTGCTACTGGCCGGTGGGATTACTCCGGTGAACGCGGCGGATGCGATCGATCAAGTGCACCCTTGCGCGCTCGATATCGCCTCTGGAGCCGAACTCTCACCCGGCATCAAGGACCTCGACAAAGTGCAAGCCCTCCTGGCCGCCACACAACGCTAACCACTCACCCATATTATGCACTGGCTCTACATCTTTCTTGGTGGTGGTCTCGGCGCGGCATCGCGCTACGCCGTCGCAAGTGGAGTTCAGCAGCTCGCGGCAAATACCCGTCTGCACAAGTTCCCCGTCGGTATTCTCGCATGCAATTTGTTAGGGTCCTTTGTCATCGGACTGATCATTGGTTTCATGGCAGTGCGGCATCAGGAATCCTGGGCACGCCTCCACCCCTTTGCAGTGGCCGGTTTCCTCGGGTCCTTCACCACCTTTTCCACTTTCGCACTGGATACCCACAAACTTTTTGGCGAGACGCCACTGTTAGCAATCGTCAACCTCGCTGCCTCGGTTCTGGGGTCCTTGGCCGCAGTTTGGTTAGGCTTCAAGGCTGCTAACACGTTGTTTTTATAAGGCCTCGATGGGAAGGCCAAATTCCTTCGTGCGATTTTTCCGATTCGTGGTTACAAAAGGCCATGCGCAATCTCAAAGACGGCATCCGATCCATGGTGAAGATCGATTACTACGGCAATGTGCACAAATATTTCCGTGGCACCGACAAGGAAGAACGCTTCGCCAACGAGGTCAAAATCCTCAAAGCCCTCGAAGAACGAGGCTGCACCAATGTGCCCAAGTTTATTGAGGCCAACGAGGAGGAACTGCACCTGGTCACCTCCAACTGCGGCTCCCCAGCGCCTGACATTTCCAAGAAAAAGTGCGACAAACTTTTCCAAAACCTCGAGGATAAATATGGCGTCCGTCACGACGACCCGTTCTCCCGCAACATCACCTACGATGAAAAAACCGGGCAGTTCTGCATTATCGATTTTGAACTCGCAACACTTCTCGACATGCCCTCCAAGGAGCAGTAATTTTTCTCAGTTCCCCAATGCCCGATATCAATCCTTTCCTCCCCGGCGCTCCGAAGCTCGAGCCAGACGCTGCGCCGTCGGACATTGAGTGGTCGGCGCTGTCCCAATCGGGGTCACGGAAACCGGTCAACGATGATTCTTGGCTCGCCTTTGCCTCGGATATCAATGGCGCGGCACGGCTTGACGACCAAGGCAGCCACTCGCTGGCGGCACATGATTTAATTTTCGGAGTTTCCGACGGAATGGGCGGCGGCAATGCCGGTGATGTGGCATCGCGCTTGATCCTCGACGAGCTCACTCTGGTCATTCCCGGCACGTTCAAAACCGCGGCAGCAGGACTTCACCCAGACTACACCAGTCATCTGGAAAAGGCGATCTGTGCAGTGCACGAAGCGATCAACATTCAGGCGGCCGCCAACGAGGCCCACCAGGGGATGGCCGCCACCTTGGCTCTCGCTTGGTTCACCCCGGAGAATCTCTACTTTGCCAACGTCGGCGACTCCCGCATCTACCTCCATCGCAACGGTGAAACGAAGATGATAACCGTCGATCACACCTACGCCTGGAAAAAATTGGAACGTGGTGAAATCAGCGAACGCCAGTTCCGTGAACACCCTCGCAAATCCGTGCTCTATCAGGTGATGGGCGCAGGAAAAAACCAGACCAAACCAACAATTGGCGCCCTTTCCTACCAGCCAGGCGACCGCTTTCTCATCTGTAGCGACGGAGTCATCGACGGACTGTGGGAAAAGAACATCCACTCGGCATTTTCGAAGAACCAGGGCTCGACAAGTGAGCTGGCCTCATCTCTGATGAATCGTGCCATTAGCAACGATGGCAGAGACGATACCACTCTCATCACCATCGAGGTTCACGAGGGCAAATCAACCGACTAATTCTCGATTAAATCAAAAATTGGCACGTTGATTGCTTCCTTTTCTTTCATGCCCGTCGCGGCATTCAAATGCGGCATCCCAGACACTAACCATTACCCAACAACATAAAATTATGGCTAAATATAGACTAGACTACGTGTGGCTTGACGGCTACTCCCCAGTTCAGAACCTCCGCACCAAGTGCATGATGAAGGAATTCGACGAATTCCCAACACTTGAGCAGCTTCCTGAGTGGGGCTTCGACGGATCTTCCACCCAACAAGCCGACGGCGGAGACTCAGATTGTGTTCTCAAGCCAGTGGCAGTCTATCCTGACGGCACTCGCGAAAATGGCGTGCTTGTCATGTGTGAGGTCATGCTGCCAGACGGCACTCCTCACCCCACCAACTACCGTGCTTCCATCATCGACGATCCAGGCACATGGTTTGGCTTTGAGCAGGAATACTTCATGATGAAAGACGGCGTGCCTCTCGGCTTCCCGAAAGGCGGCTACCCGAACCCACAGGGTGAATACTACTGTGGTGTTGGCTTCAAGAACGTCGGTGGCATCGCTCGCGAAATCGCTGACATCCACCTCGAACTCTGCCTCTACGCTGGAATCAACCACGAAGGCATCAACGCTGAAGTGGCCAAAGGTCAGTGGGAATTCCAGGTCTTCGGTAAAGGCTCCAAAAAAGCTGCTGACGAAATCTGGATGGCTCGCTTCCTCCTTCTCCGCCTCACTGAAGAGTATGAGGTCGACATCGAGTGGCACTGTAAGCCTCTGAATGGTGACTGGAACGGTTCCGGTATGCACGCTAACTTCTCCACCGAATACATGCGTGAGACCGGCGGTAAGGAATACTTCCTCAAACTCATGGACGCCTTCGAAGAGAACTGTGAAGAGCACATCGCTGTTTACGGTCCTGACAACGACAAGCGCCTCACCGGCCTGCACGAAACTCAGAGCATCGACATGTTCTCCTGGGGTGTTGCTGACCGTGGTGCTTCCATTCGTGTGCCACACAGCTTTGTTAAGGACGATGCTTACAAGGGTTACCTTGAAGATCGCCGACCTAACTCACAGGGCTGCCCATACAAAATTGCTGGCCGCATCCTTCAAACGATCGCAAGCGTCGAGCAGTAAGGAGCTCGCGAGTGATACCATCACTCACTCTTTCAAAAACGGCTGCGGGGATTTCCTCGCAGCCGTTTTTTTATGTTCCCTAATTGGGCCGAGGCTTAGTTTTTTTTAAAGCCCCCTGATCGCCGCTAATCTTTCGCGCTGAGGTTCTTCAATTTGATATTGCGGAAGGAAACCACATCGCCGTGGTCTTGTAGCCCGATGTGTCCCTTGCGGTAGCGGGCAAAGTGTGGCCAATCTTTGAATTTGGCTGCGGCAATGCGATCAATGAACTCGGTGTCCTCCAGATCAAAGTCCGCAGTCTTCACGCCATTTTGGAAAAACTGATAGTGTGATCCTTTTTTGATGATGTACACTTGGTTCCACTCACCGGCTTTGCGGTCGGCTCCCACCGGTGGTTTGTAGAGCGCGTAGCAGGCGCCTGAGACGTTTTTCTCGTTCTTGGCATCCGGGTGGCGTTCGTTATCGATAATCTGCATCTCGATGCCTGAACGGGAAATTCTATCCTTAATCTCGCGAACCCCAAGGAAGATCCCACTGTTGCCTCCCTCGGAAATTTTCCACTCCAGCTTGAATTCGAAATCTTCGTATTGTTTCTCGGTCATCAGGTCCTTGCCGCCCTTGGTGTGGTGCATGGTGCCATCGACCACTTGCCAGCCGTCACGCACCCCCTTGCCTTGGTAATTGCGCCAGCCCTCGAAGGTCTTGCCATCGAACAACAGCTGCCATCCCTCTTGTTGTTCCTGTTTCGTAAGCTCGTTCACCTGAGCCGATACCATCAGCGGGATCGAACAGGCGGCAATTGCGATTCCGTATTGAAATTTGGATAAAATCATAAAATTCATCCTCTGAAACCCAGCGCAAAATACCAGTAAAATTCAGGATACAGACATAGTCCAGCTATGTGCTTGCAGCGACTGATTCCATGACGCAAGACATCCGCATGAAGGACATCACCATCTACACCGACGGATCATCGCGTGGCAACCCGGGCCCCGGAGGCTACGGCACCCTGCTGATCTATCAAGGTCACCGCAAGGAACTCAGCGGTGGATTTGCGAAGACGACCAATAACCGCATGGAAATCCTCGCCGCACTGACGGGGCTGGAATCACTCCGCGAGCCGTGCCGGATCACCGTTTACTCCGACTCGAAATACGTCATCGACGCCATGGACAAGGGCTGGATTCATGGGTGGAAAAAGAAAGGCTGGTCGCGTGGCCCTAACAAGCCGCTCAAGAATGCCGATCTCTGGAAACGTATGTCCGCAGCGGTGCAGGGGCACAAGGTCAGCTGGAAGTGGGTCAAAGGGCATGCCGGACACCCGGAAAACGAACGCTGTGATGCCCTGGCCACCAACGCAGCTGACCAAAGAGGAAATCCTGTCGATCGAGGTTTTGTCGAAGGAGACGCTTAAGCATCAACTTCTAACAATCTCGCAGCTGTGCGCTGAAAACCCAGCACCAAAGGCACACATCCATAGTCGGTCTTCCGAGCCATCGCTTTGCTCGAGAAAGCGTTCCAAAGCCACCAACACGGACGGACTGCTGAGATTGCCATAATCTCGCATCACCGCTCTAGCGAGGCTGAGTTCATCGCAAGGCAGCACGGTTTCCAGTTGTTCAATCACATCTCGGCCACCACCGTGGGTCACCCAGGCTTGAGGCTCGCCGCGCCGCTTGGCATAGAGTTTTTCCACCGTCTCTGCGGCGTGGAGTGGCACGCTTTTGTCGAGTTGGTTGCGAAGTTTACCTCCCGCATTGGTGAACCTGATTTTCTCCCGGTGCTGCGGTCGATGCAGCGATTCAAAGTCGCCCACCTGCCACGTTCCTCCAGCGCCCGACCACACAGCAGCCGCCGCCCCATCGCCAAACAAACAGGTGCTGATAAGCACACCAAAATCGTCTTCCACGTAGAAGGCCGCCGAGCAAATTTCCACCGCCACCGTCACCACCACCGCGTCCGGCCGCTCAGCAACCATCGAGTTCGCCACCCTCAGCATGGGCACCGCTGCACCGCAACCGAGCCCTGTCATATCCTGCAAGACCGCATCCTCACGCAGCCCCAATTGCTCGCCGGTGTAACTGCTCACGCCTGGGCAGAGATAGCCGGTGCAGGAACAAACGAGCAAGGCATCGATTTCCTCAGGACGGTGGCCGCTTTTTGCCAGTGCCTTTTTCACGGCTTCCGCAGCCAGCTTCGGTGCCTGTCGTTCATACGCTTCGTTCAAGGCCTGGGCATCGCGTCGCCAGGCGTCGGTCAGTTGATCGAGTGCGAAGTGACGTTTGTTGATCCCGCTGTCGCCTCCCAGAACCTTGCCTAACAAAACCTGTGAACGCCGATCGAGATCTAGCCAAAAATCCGCCTCCTGCATCGCGGCCAGACATTGTGGTTGAGTAAATGATGCCGTAGGAAATGCGGAGGCGATGCCGAGTAAATTCATGGAGTTCTGAGGTGGTGAAAGAGAGATTGAAACGGCAGGGTGCCAGTTTTCGCCGCGGTCTTCAGCAACATCCTGCCCAGTCGGTGAAACAACAGTGGCTGCATGTTACCCGACAGACTCATCCGTTTTCGGAAAAAGGCAACACATTCGTGATCGTAGCCTTCACAGGCGGCCGACCATGTTAGTTCCCCCGCCGCGTATCGAGCCAACCATGGCCCGGCGAGCCATGACGATTCCAACGCCATGCTCATGCCATTTCCAGTAAATGGAGGAATAAGATAAGAGGCATCGCCAACGCAAAGTCCCCCAACCTGTTCCTGCTTGCCAAAAGAAAACCCTGCCGTGGCGGAAAACGACGCCTCGTCTTTTTGCCAGTTTCTGCAGCGTGCAGCCAGACCTAACAAGCCGTTCGCTTGCAGGTAAGCCGCAATCAATTCCGAGCCACTTCCCCTGAGTGATTTGTCCACCCGGAAGAGGCCGCAGCAGTTCACCTTGCCTTCTTCGATGCCACACAGACCGATGTAGCCACGCTCGCCAACGTGCATTTCCAGCCCCTCAATTTGAGCATCGGTGACATGGATTTTCAGCCCGATCCATCGACCTGATTTTTTGCGTTTACCAGTCGCCCACACTCTGGACTCTGCGTCTTCAGTCTGCACCCGTTGACCACATTGCAAGCGCCCTCCACGGTCGACCAATAAGTGCGCCAGATCCTCGTCCAAGCGGTATCGCGACAGTCCCCAGGCTACGGTGGGAAGTCGGTCAGCGAGCACAAGCGAGTCGCCCATCCACCACTTCATCGTCGTGTGATGCTGCGACTGGTCAATGACCTCTTGAATCCCCAAATCTTGCAGCACAGCCTCATCCACGCCGCAGATAAATTCGCCGCAGACCTTGTGCTTGGGATAACTCCCCGACTCAAAAACCGTCACATCCACGCCGAGCTTACGAAGGTAGATCGCCAATGACAGACCTGCCAGTCCACCGCCGATGATTTCGATTTCCTTCATGGCTTCACTCCCATCGTGCGGATGCCTCCCAAGCGACTGAAACTTTCACTCCATTGAAAGCCACCACCGAACAATTCAGGGATTTCTCCCGGCACAAAACCTGCGCGGATGCTGGTCATCATATCGTGCCGCGTGACGTGGTTGATCAGAGGAAAAATAGTGCGTCCCAAGATTAGCGACGAAGACACCCGGTGGGGCTCGGCCAAGATCACCGCTCGAGCGTCGGCGAGACGGTTGCCTAACAATTTTAAAGCATCCGCCTTCAAGTGATGGATAAACAAATTGGCAACTACTACCGTGTATTCGTCAAAACCATGGTAATCCAGCACATTCCCCTGATGCCAGAGCACCTCGGCAGACACGGCATCCGGTTTGCCAATGAGATCAACGGCGACCACTTCGCTGTCAGGGAATGATCGCTTCAGCTGCTGGCTCAGTTCACCCTCACCGGCGCCGAGTTCGACGATGCGCTCGATGTCCCCCAGCCCCTCGAGCTGCCGAACAATCCACCGAGGACCACCCATGAGGGCATTGATCATACGCAAGTCTCTCCGACTCCGAACCGCCGCCGGATCATCGGCAGGCAGCTCGTCGAGAATCTCAGGTTCTACGATACGTTTCACCTGGACACCCTCGCTCGGAGACGCTGAAATGCCAATCAATAAACCTAGGCGAACTTGGAATTACTTGCCCTCCATCTGCTTGAGGTGTTTGCGAGCTTCCAGAATATAGGTGTGCTCGATCGGGTTCTTCTTCGACAAGGGCGTGAAGAACTCGCGGGCCTTCGCCACATTCCCAGAGTGTTGATGAGCCATTCCCATGGCGTAGTTCAACAGGTGGCTGCGATCCTCGTCTTCCTCCAGCATGACATCGCCAGCTTCCAGCACCTTCTTCCAATCTTTGCGTAACAACGCGGCGAGCAAGTCCAACTTGGCGTGACGGTCCTCATGAACATTGTCGCGGATATGCTGGATTAAACGCTCAGAAATCAATGACTCACACCCTAACAAGGTAGTCACATCCACGGCTGAGGCAAAGCTCGAGACATTCGGTTTTAACCAGAGTTCGCTGAGATCGTCCTGAAAATTATCCAAGGCCTGTTCCTTCACCAGATCGACCAAGTCATCATCCCCGATAGCGATCAACGCCTGCAGGTAGGCATGGATCAAGTGATCATCTAACAATAAATTAGAATCAGCATCTTCGAGCACCCGCTCGATATTGGGCTTCTTCCCTTCTGAAATTGCCAGCATCAGCGCGGTAGCGGTCGTGAGGAAACCGGTCACTGTGTCATCGGTTTTCAATTTCAACATATCCAGCGATGTCACCGGGTCACCCCCTGAGTAACGCTGCGATTGTTCAACAAACAATTGAAGTGCTGCCTGGGCCTTAGGATCAAGCGTCGGAAGGTCCTCACGGTTCAGGATTTCAGAACCAGCCTTCATGGCTGGCCCATCGTGCATATTGAGCATCAGCAGGCCGGCCAGCAATCCAATCTTGGCATCTTCCCGAAGGTCCGACTTGAGAATGGTTTCCATCGCATTGGCAAAGGCCTTCGCATCCAACCCCTCGATCTCTTCATCGTAGAGCCAGAAGCCCGTGTGGGTCATCCAAAACGAGAGATCCGTTTGATCGATCCAGCCGGTTTTCATCCAGCGTGAGGCATCCACGGCACTGAGTTGCTTTGGAGAGAACGCCTGGTTGTTTTGAATTCTAACATATTGATTCCAGCCGTCGGGAGCACTTTTTGCCAAGTTCTCAATCCGTTCACGGTTCGCTGCGTAAAGTTGCTTCACCACGTCGTGCTGACGCTTGGCTGTACGCAGCGTTTGTTTTAACTCGAGGCGCAATGCGAGTTTTGTTTTAGACTGCTCGGCTTCGAGTTTCCAGTTTTTGATACCGCTGGCAACTTCTTCCGCCTGCTCAAGCGCGCCATAGCTGATCAGCTGTTCGATGAGGGTGTAGACATTCCCGCTTTTCACCTTATCCATTGGCTCGGCCGTAGCGTCCTCGATGTGCCAGAGGATCGCTTGTGCGTCGTTCTTGGCAATGACTTGACACAACTTGTGAACTTGCACGCCAGTGGTCTCTCGCACCGATTGCTGTACCAGTTCATACGCCGGGTGTCGGCGAAGTTGGTTCGCCTGCTTCAGTCGACCCTCATAGCAGTGATCGACGTATTGGGTCCAGATCAAGCGGCGGTTTATGTTCTCAAACCCAGGCTCCATCTTGATCGCACCCGTCACCAATTTCACAGCGTCGTCCCAAGTCGTTTGATATTTCACCATCTCCGCAATGTAGAAAAGAAACGCTTCCTGTCGGGTGCCAATTTCCAGCTCCGGCGATTGCGCCACCAGCAGCAAAGCTTTGAGAAATTGCACCTCACTGAGCTCTCCACGGTCACCGTCGATAAGCTCGGAAATGCCTGGGAGTCGATCATCGTCAAGGGACTTGATGTCCACTTCGGCAAACCAGGCCGGTTGGTTTGCTTTCACCCAGCTTGTCAGGTGTCGACCGAACCCTTCACGCGAGAAGCGCTCGCCACGCAGCTGTTTTTCCAACGCCACCAGCGCGTGGTAGTTCGAATCCTTGGTCGCATTCCCAGCGATGGATTGCTGCACCACCTCGAGACATTTTTCAGTTTGTCCACTTTGGTTCAGCAACTGGCAGTAGTGGCGTGCAAACATGTTTTTCTCAATAAACAGCAGTGGCGACTCCTGCAGTTGTTCTGCACGGGCGATGGCATCCTTGAGGTCACCTTCGGCACGCTGGATAGCAAGCATGTAAATGAGGGTGGTTCGTTCGAGTTGCTCGCGGTCAGGATTGTCTAACTTCTCCAGCTGCTGCAAATTTTTCAACGCCTCGGCGGCAGACTCCTCGTTGTGGCCTGCATCAATCAGTATGGCGACCTCCATCAGGCGGGCGGTTGGCAGCAGTTCCGGTGGGCAACCCGATTGAACGGCTTTGTAATATCCGATCAGAAGGGCGCTGTTTTTTCTGAAATCAGCGACTTTCAGTTTGAGTGATGGATTGTAAAGGGTCAATTGGACGTCACTCAGACGCGAGGGTAACCACCTCGCCGATTCAAGAACTGGGTAATTTGCGGCTAACAGGTCAGCTAGTTTTTTAGTGGAAGTCGACTCACTCACCGCATTCTGAACGGCTTCGGCATTGATGGCGTTATACAGCAGTGGCTTATCAGGGATGGTAGCCCCCACAGTCTGCATCAGTGGCAGTAGTTCCTCGTTCCACCAACGATCTGTCTGACTCCAGAACTGCTTGGTCTTTGCCTCGTCAGCCATGAGTTGAACCACAGTCTTGATATCATCGACGTCGACGGATTCGTCCCAAGTCGATTTGGGCACGCTGGCTAACAGTCTCCAAGTGGCTAAGGCTGCGTCCGGCTTGCCAATGCGCAACTGTAGCATCCCGGCGCGTAACAACTGCTCGCAGACCGACTCGTAGGAGTCTCTTTCGTCGGCGAGCTGGGTGTGAGCCCGAATGGCATCCTCCCAACGCCCCAATCGTTCGTAGGCCGCGCCCATCCGCGCCCAGCAGGTGATTCGGAAATCTTCATCGTAATCCGGGTGCGTTGGGATGGCTTCGAAAATTTTGAGAACCTCCTCCCATCGGTCATGTTCTTCGTGCCATGAAGCGGTCACATACAGGCATTCCCAGTAGTAGGGATCGCTGGTGGGGATGGTCTTAACCAGTTTTGTTAGGGGCTCAAACAGAACCGGTTTCTCACCTGACTGCGAGGTATACTCCTGCCATTTCACGTAGGTGTAAAAATCCCAGAGGTGTTTGGTGAAGGAATCATCGGCTGGGTAAGTTCGGAAGTAATACGCAGCGGTGGTTAGCCATTGGGCATGCTTTTCGTTATAATACTCCTGCATGGCTGCCTCGACCTTCTCACGACTATCCGCCCCTTGCGGAGCGCTTGCATCACGAAGATAGCTGGGACGGGTTTGATCGATCAATGCCAGCAGCTTCGTGCGGATTGCAACGTTTGCCTTTTTCGAAATCATCTTCGATTGGTGACCTTTGAGCATCTCACTGAGTGCATCCTTAAGTTTGGCATCTTGCTTTACTTCAGGGATGACCTGAGCCAGCACCTTGAGGGAGGGTTCCAAGTGCGTGTTGAAATTGGAATCGTTCAATTTGGCATCCAGTTCATCGAGGATCTCCTGACTCAGTTTAGGATCAGAGGAAATCCATTCTATGAACTCTCCGGCAGCCCGTGCGCCCTGGCCGGCATGGCTGCGCTGCATGTAGAGGCTGGCCACGGTGTAAGCCGTGTGGTTGCTCTTCACCTCGAGCGCTTTCTCATACTGCTGAATCGCCAACTCGGCACGCTCCGCATGGCCCTCCGTGTTAGTGGCCAAGTAATCGCCTAACAATGCCAGCGTCCACCCTTCGCGGTAGTTGGAGAGGTCGCTTTCTTTGGCCAGCTGCGTGAGTAGCTCAATCGCCTTTTCTTTTTCATCCACTTCATACAGCGACATGGCATGGATGTAGCGCGCGTAGTGCACCTCCGCTGGTTCGACTCCCTGGGTCGGTCGCGCCAACAGCTCGGCATACATCTTGTTGGCACTCTGGTAATCGGCCACGCTGTATTTCATATGCGCCAAGCTTGATGCCACCACGAAGGCAAGGTTGCGATCGTTCGGGAAAAATTGCAGGGCTTTCTTCAATGCCAATTCTCGCAGGGCGAGGGAACCTGTGCTTGGATAGAGTCGGTTCACCAAATCCATCTGCCCCTTCCCTGTCGGCATCAACGACAGCTCCACATCCTCATTGGCCGTGTGCGTTTGGGTTTCAGCAAGCTGCGCATTCTTGGTGAGCAAAGCGGGTTTTTGCAGCCAGGCAGCAAGTGCCCGGTTCGCCTGCTGAACGACACCGATTTGATTAGCCGGGATCAGGTCGCTTAGGCAATCGACATCCATTCGCATCGTCATCACCGGTGCTTCTTGGCGAGCCTTCACATCTTGCTTCCTACCATTCCACGATGCGCTGATGGCGTAGTAAGGGGTGTCGATATCCAGTGGCTGCGGTTTTGAATCGATCACCCACCCTGATGGCAGTTGGATCGATGCGCTAACACGAATGGTATCCCGCCATTGGAAGAAATCGGTATTCCGAGCGGCATGATCCCCGTAGTCCAAAAAGAGGTTTGAGGACGAGGGGAAACGGAGAGGTAGTCGTCCCTGCTCATTCGGCTGGGAGACCGGGCAGGTGAAATAAGCTTTTACAACGACCGGGTCTGGGAACTGTTTCCCCTGACTAACAGGAAGCACGTAGTCGGCCACCACGGCACCGGCGTAGTAAGGCTCGATCAGGTCGTTGAGTTTCTGTAGCACACTCTGGCGTTCGAGTGATTGATAGGATTCCCCCACGCTAATTCCGTAAAAACCATTGGCACTGAGAGTCATCCAGCCCGACAAGGTTCCCTGGGCATTCAGCGTCAGGTCAAAGGCGTAGTGCAGCTGACCGCCCGTGCTCTCCGGCGTCTTTTGCCAATGCACCTTCTTGGGAGAAACGATGAGCACATCGCGGTTCGACGACGATGGCGAGAGCTGCCCAGGCTTGCCGTAATTGATGGTGGGATCGCAGAACATCCACCGGCCGTCGGCTTTCTCCGGAGCAATGGCTGCAATCGCGTGATTAAAAGCATGGTAGCCAGGCACCTCACGGTGAACCACGCCTCGGTGCTCGGTATTGACCAGGGTGATGTAGGCGGGAATACCTTTGTAGGTGAGCAGAGCGCAGAGCAAATTCGATTTATCTTTGCAGTCGCCATACTGCGCATCCCAAACCTCGTCGCAGGAGTAAGGTTTTAGGCCGGAAATCCCAAACTCCAAGCCGGTGTAACGCACGTCGTTGGCGACCCGCTGGAAAAGAATGCGGATCACTTCGTCGCGAGACTTCGCGTCTTTGGTCCACTCATCCGCCAGCCCCTGGAGCTTTTTCGAGAGCAGTTGCTGAGGTTGGACCAGCTTCCGATACCATTGGCCGAAGGTCTCCCAGCTTTCCAACGTGCAGAACTGAATAGCCGGTCCAGCCTGATCCGATGGAGCACGGTTTGGCTCGTAATGTTCACCCTCACTATGGTTTTGCTGCCAGACAATCTGACTCCGTCCAGCCGATCGGCCAGCTTGGCGCTCGGGCCGGACCTGGGTGGCGATGTGTTTGGTTTTCAGACGCTCCGCCATCTTCTCGGGGAGATCGACGACCAGTCGACTCATCACAATCGGCCAGCCACTGGCAAGGCTGAAGGACCCTAACATCTCCTGTGGAATTCTCGGCTGAATGTCCTCGTAGATCACCACGCACTCGGTGATGGAGCCCACTTTGACATCCGGATAGATGAGAACGAGTTCTCGATTGCTGTTATACAATTGATCCGAGTGTGACCCACGACCTCGCTGAATGAATGCCGCATTGTCAGCGAGCGGTTTACTCTCGCCATTCGGAAGCACAGTGCGCGCCTTGGCGAGGTGCACCTTGATCAACTTCTCATCGTAACCGAAATTGTCACGTGACAGCGATTCGACCCCCTGCTCGGTCTTCACCTGATAGATGTTGTGATAGATGCGGAAGCGTCGCCCCTCCTCCGTCACCCAGTAGTATTTCTCTCTCAATAAAATCACTCCGGACTCATCGCCGCTGCGGTGTTTTTTGGCTTTCTTCAGGACCTCTTCCAAACTGGTCAGCTGGGGCAAAACCTGTTTCTTGATGACATCTGGCACCTGATGGGAAACACCATCATCCGCAGCCAATAGCCACTGCGAAGTCAGACTAACAAACATCAGCATGCATAATACTCGAATCATGGGAACCATGTTGAATGGAATCGAATCTGACATCAAGCGCTCTGTGTCATAAACACCAACAAAAAACCCCGACCACATCAAACTGGCCGGGGTGGATGAGTGAGTTGGTGGGAGTCCAGCTTAGCGATCGACCCGAGCCGAGCCGCCACCGACCAGTTTAGCCACTTCTTCCTTGGTGACCATGGTGGTGTCACCAGGGGTGGTCATGGCGAGCGCACCGTGAGCGGCACCGTATTCCACTGCCTGGGCAGGATCGTTGAATTCCATGAAACCGTAGATCAAGCCGGAGGCAAAAGAGTCGCCACCGCCTACGCGGTCGAAGATCTCGCAGTGTTCGCGGTTCACCGACGGGTAGAACTCACCATCGTGCCAGCAGAGTGCGGCCCAGTCGTTGTCTGATGCGGTGTGCACCTCGCGCAGAGTTGTGGCGGTGGCCTTGAAGTTAGGAAACTCTTCCACAGCTTTGGTGATCATTTTCTTGAAGGAATCGAGCTCGAGACCTGTGATGTTAGATTCATCAACGCCCTCGACCTCGAATCCGAGGCAGGCAGTAAAGTCTTCTTCGTTACCAATCATCACGTCGACGTATTTGGCAATCTCACGGTTCACCTCCTGGGCTTTCGCCTGGCCACCGATAGATTTCCACAGTGAAGGACGGTAGTTGAGATCGTAGGAAACGATGGTGCCATGTTTTTTGGCAATTTTGCAGGCTTCAATGCTCAGCTGGGCATTGCCCTCGGAGAGAGCGGCAAAGATGCCTCCGGTGTGGAACCAACGCACGCCCAAGGTGCCGAAGATGTGTTCGAAATCGAAATCATCGACCGTCAACTGAGAAGCCGCCGTGTGGCCGCGGTCGGAGGTTCCTTTGGCTGCGCGCAGACCGAATCCGCGCTCGGTGAAGTTCAGGCCGTTGCGTGAAGCCACGCCAAGCCCATCGAAATCCGCCCATTTGATGAACTGGGTGTCCACCCCGCCCTGCAGCACAAGGTCCTCGAGCAGTCGGCCCACTTCATTATCCACAAATGCGGTCAGCACCCCGGCACGTTTTCCAAAGCAGCGGCGTAAACCACGCGCTACGTTATACTCACCGCCACCTTCCCAGGCTTGGAACTGGCGTGTGGTGCGGACTCGACCGTCACCCGGGTCAAGGCGCAGCATGATTTCGCCCATGGAGATGATGTCGTATTGGCAGGACTCAGCGGATTTGATATTCAGCATTGTTTTGTTAGGTTGGTTTTAAAAAAGAGATGTGGATTTATGTTAGATGACTCCGTTGGCGCAGAGAACGTCATCGGTGCCATCGAAGAAGTTGATCAGATTATTCAAGCATCGGTTTGCCTGACGCTGCACCGACTCATGGGTGCGCGATGCGATGTGGGCCGTGATGATGGTGTTTGGGGCGGTGATCAGCGGATGGTCCGCTTCGGGCGGCTCGGCATCTAACACGTCAGCTGCAAAGCCTGCAATTTTCCCACTGACCAGTGCCGCGGCAACATCCTTGGAATGAACCACCTCGCCACGAGCGCAGTTGACGATCAACACCCCGTCCTTGAGGCGCTCGATCTGTGCCGCATCGATCAGCTCCCGAGTGTCGGGTGTCAGGGCGCAGTGCAAGGATATGATATCGGCCGCTTCCAGCACCTCCTGGGCCGAGCCACCTTGTTGGATTCCATGTTGCTCAGCAAACTCGGCATCGAAGCTGCGGTTGTAGGCGATCACCTCCATCCCGAATGCCCGGGCGCGGATGGCGACTTCCTTGCCGATGCGGCCCATGCCAATGATGCCGAGGGTTTTCCCCATGACCTCGTTGCCCACCGGCTTTTTCCAGCCGCCCACCCACTTGCCATCTTTGACATCGCAGGCGTTGCTGTGGATTTTTTTCGACAGAGAAAGCATAAAGCCAAAGGCGTGTTCTGCCACCGTGGTGTGATTTACACCCGGAGTGAACAGCACGGGCAGTTCTTTTTCCGTGGCGTAGTCGACGTCGATCTTATCCAAGCCAATGCCGTATTTGGAAATGCACTGCAGTCTCGGCAGACATTGATCGATCACCTCAGGCGAGATAATATCGTCGCCGCAGAGAAAGGCATCGAACTCGCCTGCCAGCTCAAGCATGCGCTCTTCGCTCAGTGGCCCGCGCTCGCGCACGAGTTCCCAGTCTTGGGCGTTAAGGAGATCTTGATGACTTCCGGGAGTGTCTTGGAAACTTGTTGTGGATAGTAAAACTCGCTTGCTCATGATGATTATGGACAAAGCGATTCATACTCAATGGCACTATTGCTGACCACTGTAAAAAGCTTCATCACCCTGACAGATCACGACAGAATAACATACAAAAATCCCCGACCGGAAAGCCCCTATAATCTCACTGATAATTACAAGCTATCCGCGCTTATAACAGACAGATCGAGCTCGCTTCACCTGGTGTGATAATCCGCGCGCTCATTTCTTCTTTGTGAGACTGAACCATCTCGAGATACAGGGCCGACGGTTGCTGCCATCCAGTCGTCTCCGAGCTAAACAATCACACTGTGCCATTTCACGAATGCAGAATGCCTTTGCTGAGTATCGCCCAAGTTCCGTGTTGTTAAGGCAACCCATTCAGAGTTAATTGCGCAGAGTAGGTTGATACATGTGTCGGGTTGATCCCTACGCATCAGCCCTCTTCCCTCTTAACACTATGATGCGCAAATCATTTGATCCCTGTCTGCTTGCCCTGTTGACCAGCCTGAGCAGTTTCTTTCCCTCCCTGTCTGCCCAAGTGGTCGTTTACGAACCTTTTGATTATCCGGCAACAGGCACGGATGGTGACGGGGTATTCCTCGGTAGTGGCAGCCAAAACGGCGGCACCGGATTTTCCGGCGGCTGGTCACAGCTGATCAATGATGTGGAGATGGAGGTGACAACTGGTGGACTGAGCTTCACCGACAGTGTGGGCAGGAGTCTCGGGGTGACTGGAAATTACGCCCTCCGCTCGGCCAGGTCGGGTTACACAGTCGCATCACGCTCGTTAAGCACCTCATCGGTCAATGCACTCACCTCAGACAACTCGACTTTGTGGATCAGCTTCCTCTACGTCGATCACGGAGTGTCGGGTCCGGACAGCTCACTGGTGCTGACCTCCACCCAGCTGGCGCTCTCGAACGACCACACGCTGAACTCTGCTGGCTACGGTGTGGGGATCATGATTGGCGAACCTCAAACGGGTGCCAACGCACGAGTAGAAACCGCCTATTATCTCAACGCCACAGCGTCCACCCGCTCCGCCTCCCAGCTCAACCCCAATGACAGCGAAGGCACACCGTTCCTACTAGCGGCCAAGATCAATTGGAAACCGGATGGCACGCCGGATGAAATCTTCGTTTTCAACATCACCGATCTCTCGAGCGAACCGGCGGAAAGTGAAGCCATTGCCAGCGACACCTTCGACATGCCTCTGAGCGCCCAGCAGTCGCTCAGCATGCTCAACATTGGTGAAACCCAGGTGGACGGGTTCGACGAGATTCGCCTCGGCGTGAGCTTCACCGATGTGTCACCTCACACTGGGGACCCTCAAGATCCCGATCCCAATGACCCCGACCCATCAGATCCGTCCGACGCAGAGAAACCGAACGTCATCTACATCATCACCGACGATATGGGATACTCCGATATTGGTGCCTACGGCGGGGAAATTGACACCCCTCATATCGACAGCCTGGCCTCGGCCGGAATGCGTTTCCGCCAGTATTACAACAATGCCAAATGCGAGACCACACGGACATCGGTCATGACAGGGCTCTATCACGGTCGAGGTTCTAACACCTCTGGCGGAGCCACTTTGGCGGAAGCGGTAAAGACCGTGGGATATCGCACCTACGCCGTTGGCAAGTGGCACCTCGGCACCGGCTCAAATATCCCAGTGCAGCAGGGCTTTGATCGTTTTTATGGCTTTTACAGTGGTAGCGTCCAATACTTCCCCGCTGGTATCGGAGCAACAGAAATGAGGCGAGATACTGCGGAAAGTGGCAACTACCTCTCAGCCTATCCTGATTCCAGTTTCAATACCTCGTCAGGAATCAGCAGCTACCAGACGAGCTTTGACTCAGGATACTATCAGACTGACGCCCTGGGAGACAATGCGGTCACCTTCATCAAGGATGCGGTCGAGAACCATCCGGACCAACCGTTTTTCCTCTATCTAGCATTCAATGCCCCCCACACGCCCTTGCAAGCGCCCTTGGATTTGATCAACAAATATCGAGGAAGCTACATGCAAGGCTGGGATGTGTTGCGAGAAGAGAAATGGCAGAGGCAGAAGGAAAAAGGGATTGTCGATCCGCACTGGCAGCTCCCCCACCTGCGGGCTGATATTCCGAAGTGGAGCGACCTCAGCGCGGCAGAACAAGACCGCGAGGATCACCGTCGATCGGTGTATTCCGCGATGATGGATTGCTTGGATCAGAATGTGGGGAAAGTTCTCCAGCAACTGATCGACAGTGGTATCGAGGACAACACTCTGGTGATTTTCACCGGAGACAATGGTGCTCAAGCCTTCGACAACACCAGCAATAAAAGCTCCAGCCCGTCCCTAGAAAACTCACGCTGGAGCATGGGCCCTGCTTGGGCGGCATTCAGCAACACCCCATTCCGCTACTACAAGCAGTCGCAACAACAGGGCGGCATCTGCACTCCATTCATTGCTCGATGGCCGGGTGTGATCGAGCCGAACTCGATAACCGACCAGCCTGGCCACATCGTCGATGTCATGGCCACCCTCGTCGATGTCTCCGGCGCGGATTACGATTCCTTGACGAAAAACAATGGTAACCCGGTGCCACCGATGGATGGCAGCAGTCTGATGCCTATTCTCAGAGGCGGCACCCGACCAGCTCCTGACTTTTGGGGCTTTGAGTATAATTCCAGCGAGTTTGGTGTGATTCAGGGCGATTGGAAACTCGCCGCGTTCAGCAGCAGCCCGTGGCGACTGTATAACCTGAAAGACGACCGAACCGAGACCCGCAACCTACGCTGGGAGTATCCGGATAAGGTGACCGAACTGGCGGCTCTCTACGACCAGTGGGCCGTGGACACTTACGGAAATACCAGTCGCACCTACGCGCAGCGAGACACCCGCGATGAGTTGACTCAAGAGCTGCGCTACTCAAGTTCCCTAGCAAATGGCCTCTGGGCACAACCTGGGACCGATATTACCCTCAGCGACATCGGCAGTGGAACGGCCTCGACGATGAATGACCACTGGGAGTTTTACCTCACCGCAACATCCGCTTCCGGTATCGATGGGAATTCCGATAGTGTCACCTTTGCCCACCGAGCCTTCTGCGGCGATGGATATCTGAGTGCACAAATTGAGTCGATGTCCGACCTAACAGCTGATGGCTCAGCGGGTGTGATGCTGCGTCAAAGCGAGACTGCTAATAGCGCCCATTTCATGCTGTCGTTGAAAGCCAATGGTGACCTTGTCCAGTCGGTGCGCAGCACAGCCGGAGCAAGCGAGACCACCACCGTGCTGGTGAGTAATCTCACACTTCCCCTGTTCATCAAAGTGGCTCGAGCCGGGAATGAAATCATCCCCTCATACTCAGCCGATCACCAAACGTGGACCGATCTGACAGCGGTGAGTGTTAGCTTCCCTCTCGATCTTTTAGCCGGCCTGGCAGCGGCGTCCGGCGATAATGATATTCGGGCCACGGTCACGTTTCGCGAATGGGAGACACGCCATGTGGCGACCTACCCGACCAGTCTCAGACGTGACGGCCTGTCAGAATATCTCGCCTTCGCTCTAGGAGTAGGACCTAACGGAAATGGCTACAAGGCCCTGCCGGAACTTCATCTGGTGGAATCGGAGGGTTCCAGCTACCCGGAGCTGCATTTCAACCGCCGCGTTGGCATGGACCCTAACGACTTTATCATCCGTTGGCTGGGTAGTGACCTGAGTCTCTGGCAAGATGACAGCAGCGAGTGGCAAACCATGCTCACCACCCCCAATCCGGACGGGATTAGCGAGAAGGTGGAATTGCGCCGAAGCTCAGGCATCGAGGGTGAGAATGCTTCGTTCTATTCGCTGGAAGTGCAACCGAAGTAGCTGGTTGCCCGTCCGCACAGCGCCTAGTGCATGACACAAAGCCCAACGATGCTTGATCTCTGTGGCAGCAAACGTTAGAGGTATTAAGCTCGGTGCCATCGTTTTGACGGCGCGACCGCCCCCACCTCACATCATGCACCGCCTATTCATTCTCCTGCTCTGCCTGAGCTCACTCCACGCCAAAGAAGACCCGGCTCACGACCCTGTGCTCATCTCCCGGCAGCTGAAACAGAGTATTGCAAAAACCATGCCCTGCACCGTGGCCATCTTCTACGGTGGCTCGGCGAGCGGTGTGCTGATTTCTCCCGATGGCCTGATCCTAACAGCGGCTCATGTGGCGAAGCATATCAAGGACGACCGGGGAGCGACGATCGTCCTCAGTGACGGCAGCACGGCGAAGGCTGAGCGGCTGGGATACAATGAGGAAACCGACTACGCGCTCCTGAAAATCAAACAGCCGCAGCGCGCCGACTGGCCACATTGTCAGCTGGCCGCCACAGCACCCACTACAGGGGCCTTGTGTTACACCCTGGCCCACCCATCGGGTCGCATCAAAGGCCGACCTGCCCAGGCGAGGTTGGGTAGGATCACCAGCCACGGAATCTCGCGCTCGAAGCCTTTCTTCCTCTTTGCCGATTGTAATATCCAACCCGGAGATTCAGGTGGTCCGCTGTTTTCAATCGACGGCCAACTCATCGCCATCGACAGCAGTGCCTCCAGCCATCTCGGGCTCAATTTGTTTCCTGCCATTGACCAATACCATCTCGATCAAAAACGTCTCCTCAACAAGGAACGTTGGGGCGACCCGGCGAAGGGAGCGGTAGCCACTTTCGCGAAGAAAGGCTCGTTGGATGCATCTAGCATGAAACAATTGCAGCACGAATTCATGCGCCGAATGAAGATCAAATACCCAAGCACCATCGACTTCGTGGCGCAGCGTGCGGATGCCAGCGGCAAGCTCAACATATCGCAGCAAGACATCGTGCAGCATATGACAACCGAGGCCTTGGCAATTTCCAGAAAACAGGCATTTGGGCTCGGTCTAGGCGATCCGGTGTTTACCAGGAAGCTCCCCGAGTTCCCGCGGCATGCCATCAGCCAAGTCACCCTGTATGGGAACAAAAAGCCCCTTTGTGCCGGCATCGCCCTGGATGGGAATCATCTGCTGACCAAGGCCAGTGAGGTGGATAAAACCGACAGCCTTTCCGTTGCGATCGATGGAAAGTTGGCACCGGCCAAGGTGCTTGCCACGGATCCGCGATGGGATCTGGCGCTGGTTCGACTGCAGGATGGCGCGCCCTTGAAGCCAATCTCCTGGCCTAAAAACATCGAAGACCTCGAAGCGGGCGACCTGCTGTTAGCTCGCGATCTGAATGGTTCCGTGCGTTGGAATGTGGCGGCTGATAGTCGCCGACCCCTGCGTAAAAACCGCAGCATGGGGCCTGTTCGTGACAGGTCCTTAATCAGTCGGCATCGGGCGCCCTACCCCATGGTGGTGCGTCATGCCCTGCCACTCTTTGCCAAGGATGCCGGAGTGCCCATCTTCAACCAAGAGGGCGATTTGGTAGGGATGCATATTGCGCGGTTCTCACGCACCTTGGGGCTGTTGATTCCCGCCAACGCATTGCGCGAACTGAGTCGGGAATTGTTGACCAAGGCGAAGGAGGGTTCGCAAGAGGTGCAGCCTTGAGTATTTTCTCGATCGAAGGTTGATGGAAGATTCGTGGTTGATGGAAGATTCGTGGTTGATGGCTTTGGTTAGATGAGGTGGTTTGTTAGATTGTGGCGTTGCGTGGGATTTGCCTTCTGTCGTCCCTCTGGGACTTGATGGTTTGCTGGGGCGGACCCCCGGGGTTGCACCCCGCGCTAGTTCCTTTCGACCCTCCGGGTCTGCCAAACTGGCAAACTGGCAAACTGGCAAACTGATAAACTGATAAACTGATAAACTGATAAACTGATAAACTGATAAACTGATAAACTGATAAACTGATAAACTGATAAACTGATAAACTGA